>JADJUW010000001.1:1175000-1257500 GCA_016716835.1 Myxococcales bacterium
GGCTGCTTCTAAGCCAACCTCCTGGCTGTCTGTGTGCCTCCACATCCTTCTCCACTTAGTCTAGATTTGGGGACCTTAGATGGCGATCTGGGCTCTTTCCCTTTTGGCCGCGGAACTTAGCTCTCGCGGCCTGTCTCCCAGTGTCGTTGTCGACGGCATTCAGAGTTTGGTTGGGTTTGGTAATCTGGTAGGACCCCTAGCCCATCCAGTGCTTTACCTCCGCGGCAGAACCTCAAAGGCCATACCTAAATATGTTTCGGCGAGAACCAGCTATAACCCAGTTTGATTAGCCTTTCACTCCGATCCACAGCTCATCCCCAACATTTTCAACTGTTGTGAGTTCGGCCCTCCAGAGAGTGTTACCTCCCCTTCAGCCTGGCCATGGATAGATCACAGGGTTTCGGGTCTGCAGCAACCGACTAGACGCCCTTATCAGACTCGCTTTCGCTTCGGCTTCACCTATCGGCTTAACCTTGCCGGTCACCACAACTCGCAGGCTCATTATGCAAAAGGCACGCGGTCGCACATTCCTTGCGGCATAGTGCTTCCACGGCTTGTAAACATTCGGTTTCAGATTCTTTTCACTCCCCTCGCCGGGGTTCTTTTCACCTTTCCCTCACGGTACTGGTTCACTATCGGTCACCAAGTAATACTTAGGCTTGGAAGATGGTCCTCCCAGATTCCAGCAGGGTTTCCCGTGTCCCGCTGTACTCAGGTACTGATTATGGTCCGTCTAGGTTTCGCTTACGGGGCTCTCACCCTCTTGGCCGGCCTTTCCATGCCGCTCAACTACCTATACGCAATCCATCGGCTCTAAAACCGAACCAGCCCTACAACCCCAGCTGAATAATCAACTGGTTTGGCCTCTTCCGCGTTCGCTCGCCACTACTAGCGGAGTCTCATTTTTGATTTCTTTTCCTGAGGGTACTAAGATGTTTCAGTTCCCCTCGTTCGCTACGTGTGGCCTATGGATTCAGCCTCACGCCACACAGATATTACCTGTGTCGGTTTCCCGATCTCGGATATCGACGGCTCGATACTTGCTTACAATTCCCGTCGCTTTTCGCAGTTTTGCCACGTCCTTCTTCGCTTCTTGGTGCCAAGGCATCCACCGAATGCTCTTACTAGCTTAGCCACCAAAACGGTCGCTCGGCAGATTGGGCGATCTCCGCGTCAGCTGCGGCTCGGCTGCTCGTCATTACCAGACGGTAACTCCTCGCATCCTCACCTTGCTTCCTTGACCTCACCCAATCTGCCTTCGCTCGCGCGGAGACGTCTTAGGTTGAGGCTGCGGTCCGTAAACGCGTCACTGCCGGGAAGGCAACTTCACGTCTTTCGAATCAAATCACTCAAACTTTCTCGCTAACTTTTACTCACAACCTTCGGCTTGCGCCGTTGCTCGTGACGTTTCGGAACATGCTAAGCGTACTTACTTTCACCGTAATCCTTAGTCGTTTCAAATATTCCAGACACATGATGAGAACACCGGGTTCAGCTGGCCTTGCGGCAGGCTGAAACTGTTGTCTCTTTCATGGACTTTTGCGTTTCGCACATTTCATCTACTTCATGTATCCGCCTGATTTTGTTTACAAAATCAGGCAATGTACAATAAACAAATTATCGTGCTCTCTCTCGTTTCGCTATTCAGTTTTCAAAGCCTCGCGCTTTGCGAGAAAGTGGTTTCTAGTGGAATCACTTGGCAACGTCAACGTTGGTGCGGCTTTTTTTTGGCGAACGTCCAAGTGCCGCACTATCCACTTGGAATCTCACGCGAAAAGGCGATCGGATTGGGCTAATTTGACGACTAAACGGCAGTGAAGATTGGCACGCGGGGGGTGGCCGCATTACGCTCCCAGCCGTGACAACGCGCACCTCGCCATCCGCGTCTACTATATGTTGTTGGGTGCTGAGGATGGCGCTACTTGCCCCCTCCGCGTGCGGCGCTACCGACCATCGCGATGGCTCCCAACCGGCAGAGCCGCCCGACGCTAGCCCAGATTCGGCGCCGCGCAGCACCTTGTATCCCGAGGACTGGACGCCGGGGTTTGCCGACGCGAACGGTCACGCGTTGCCGGACGTTAGCTACGCGGGTTATCGCAACGGCGAAGCGCAACCTAACACGTCGAGCTATGCCGTGGTTACGCCCCCCATTGTTGCGGACGGTGTGACCGACAACACGTCGGTTCTCCAGGCCGCCATCGATAACGCGCCGCTTGCCGGCGCTGTCATCATGTTGCCCGCAGGCGAGATTCGAATGGAAGGCACCATCGCGGTGCGGCGCTCTAAGCTTGTGCTGCGCGGTGCAGGCGCAGCGACGCGGCTGCGATTCACCAAGACCTCGGGCATGAGCGACCAGAGTCATCTCGCGGTTGGCGTCGGCACGGCGACGACGCTAGAAACTAACCTTATTGCTTCGGGCGTCGCCGGCGCACACACCATCGACGTCGCCAGCGGCGAAGGCTTTGCGGTTGACGACGACATCTTGGTGGGGTGGACCATTACGCCGGCCTTTATCGAAACGCATGGCATGACGGGGGTGTGGAAGGCGTTCAATGGCACATGGCAGCCATTCTTTCGGCGGCGCATTGTCGCGATGGCGCCGGTGGCGGGTGGCGTGCGGCTGACGCTCGATGTGCCGCTGCGTTACGACGCGCTGTTGCGCGATAGCGCAAGCGTGCGGCGCGAAGTTGGCGCGATTTCGCAGGTCGGCATCGAGCAGCTCTCGCTTACTAATGCGGTGCCCAAGAATGTCGCCGATGACACCAATCGCCCGATGCTGATTAGCTTCTACGGGGTGCAGGACGCGTGGATTGACGGCGTGAGCTCGTATGCACCAGGCGCCATCGGCGAGGCCGAGGCGGAGGTATGGAGCCGCGGCATTGTCGTTGCTAACAGCAAGCGCGTGACGATTTCGGACACACACCTCGCGTTTGCGCAGCATCGCGGTGACGGTGGCAACGGCTACTTGTTCGAGATCACCGCGTCGAACGAGGTGCTCATCGTCGATTGCACGGCGCGGCGCGGGCGGCACAACTTTATCCAGAACTGGGGCTTTGGCGCCACGGGCCTGGTATTTCTGCGGGTGCATTCGCGCGAGTCAACGGCGATCAATAGCGGCTTTGAGCTCGGCGCCGCCTCTGAATTTCACCACAGCCTCGCGATGGCCAACGCGATCGACCAATCGATCATCGACGACGGCTGGCACGCGGAGAATCGCGGCGACTACAGCAGCGGCGCGGGGCTCACCGCCACACAAACCGTATTTTGGAACAACCGCGGCGAAGGCATCATTCGCAGCTATCAGGCCGGCGTTGGCTACTTAATTGGCAATGTGCTCACCGGCCTCACCACCGCGCTGCCTAGCCCGTGGCCGTCGTGGGGGCTGCGCAGCGAGCCGGAAGATTTCGTCGAACTGGCCGGCAGCGAGGTGTCGCCGCCGTCGCTCTACGAGGACCAGCTTGCGCGGCGCCTCGCGCGCGGCGAACGCTTGTGGCCATAGGATCGCGGGCCTACGGCTCGACCTCGACCATGCGGTACGGCGAGAGGTCGAAGTGGAAGTGATTGGCGTGGCCGGGATAGCCTGGGCCAAGGATGACGCGGAAAATATCCGGACGCTTTACCAGCGCGTCGGTTAGGCGGAGCAAGAACTCGCGGTGAAGCGCGACAAGCCCGCGACCGCCCTGCCAGTGTTTGAGGACGCTTACTGAAAAGGCTCCGGCTAAGCCACGCGGTGCACCAGCCGGCAGCGCCTTGCGCTGCGCCTTGGTCGCGGCGGGAAAGTCGAAGGCAGCAACGTCGATCGCGTTGGCGAGGCCGTGCTCACTGATCCACCCGGGATAGAGGCGAATCGGCCGGCAGTTATAGGTACCAAGGCTTCTGATCTTGCGCGGCGCGCGGCCATACACTTCTACGGCGACGTCACGCACTACGGCCTCAAAAAGCGCGAGGCGCTTGGCAAACTCGTCGTTTACGAGCGCCGCGGGCGAAATTTTCATGAGCGTGCCGGCGTAGCGCGCCTTGTCGACCGCCGGGCACGCAAAGCGCGCGCCGTCTGCAAGCTGTCGGGGTATCGCATCGAGCGGCGCGGGCTCTACCGCCGCGGCGGGCGCCTCGAAGCTGATCGGTAACGAGTCCGCCTTCACCGCGCGCTGAGGCGCGCTGACTAGGGCGCAGAGGCACACAACGGCTCGCGCAAGGTTTTGTGACATGCTCTCCGTGCGAACGCCTCGCCCGCGAAAACGATCTAGGGAATCGGCTTGCCGCCCTAGAAATTAACCAGCGCGAACCCGGCGGCCACGGCGGCAAGCGGGAACACCGCCAGCGACATCTTGCGTCCACCTACATTGGGATCCTTGGTTTCCGCTAGGCCGCGGAGGGCCATCAGCACCGCGGCGGGTCCGGGGATGGCGCAGATTGCGAGGCCGAGCCCAGCGTCGGTAAGTACAACCGGCCACAAGGCCGCGGCGGTCGCAAAGCCGGCGATGCCGTTGCCGGTGATTGCGCGACCGCTGCCAAGCACCTTGGTGCCGGTCTCGCTGCCCGTGGCGTCGGGATCCTTCATCAGGGATTCCAGCGGCACGCGCTTGGTAAAGTACCAGCCAAACGCAAACATGAGCGCCGCGACCGCGAGGCCGCCCGCGATAATGATCTCAAATAGCGTTGTCTCGGAATAGGTATCGACAAACCCATGAACGCGCCCCGCGATGTAATCGCCGTTGGCCGTCGATAGAAACCACACCCCCATCACCATGCCGCCCGCCCCTGCTGGCGCGAGCTTGGTCATGCTCGAGAGGCCAACGGGTGACAAAAACAGCTCGGCGACTGTCGCAAAGAAGTAGAAGCCTACCAAGTACAGTGGGCTGACGTCCGTGCCGCCAGCCGCCGGCAGCATGACAAAAAACGCCATCGACATAAACACCAAGGCGACGCCGAACTTGCGGATGTCGTTGAACGCAATCTTGCGCGCGATGACCCACACAAAAAACCACGCGAAGATCGGCGACAGCAAAATGATAAACACTGAGTTTACCGACTGAAACCACTCGGCGGGGAAGGCGCGGCCAAAGGCGACCGTGCGGGTGCGCTCGTCGGCAAAAGCATTCATGGTCCCGGCGGCTTGCTCAAAAAGCGCAAAGAACGCCACGCACCCGATGGCCAACGCGGCCATCGCGGCGACGCCTTTCTTTTCGGTTTCGCTCGCGGCCTTTAGGTAAAGCCCAACGAAGGTGGTGACAAAGACCGAGAGCAACAGGACGCCAAAGATGTTGGAAATGCGCTCCTTGGTAAGCTCATAGCCGCCCTTATGGACCAGCATCAAGATAACGGGAATGATTACGAGGGCGCCGATAATGCCGGCAAGAATCTTCTTGTTGTTGGCACGCGCAACCGGGTCCGTAATGACCGGCGCATCGCCAACGCCTTCTAAGTCCCCGCTGCCCTTCCAGTATTGCAAGAGGCCAAAGGCCATGCCGACGGCCGCCGCGCCGAAGGCCACGTGCCACGAGTAGTGTGCCGAGATGCCATTATCGACGAGGAATTTCTGAAATACCTCGGAGCGCGCCAGCCAGCCGCAGATGACAGGGGCTGCAAAGGCGCCGATGTTAATGCCCATGTAAAAGATGGAAAAGCCGCCGTCGCGGCGCGCATCGCCCTTGCTGTAGAGCTGCCCAACCATGGTGCTGACGTTGGGCTTAAGAAACCCGGTCCCGATCACCAGACAGGCTAGACCGGCGTAAAAGCTCAGCAACATCGGAAGCGCCAGCAGTACGTGGCCTACAATAATGATGAGGCCCCCAACCGTGACCGCCTTACGCTGACCTAAAAACTTGTCGGCGATCCAGCCACCCGGCAACGCCATCAGGTACACGGCCGACATATAGAGCGCCAAGATGGCGCCGGATTCTTGCTTATTAAACCCGAGGCCCCCTTCGGCGACCGCCAGGCCCATGAACGGCACAAATATGGCGCGCATGCCGTAGAAGCTGAAGCGCTCCCACATTTCGGTGAAGAAGAGTGTTGAGAGGCCACGCGGATGACCGGTGGGCGGCGGCTGAGCCGGGGACGTGCTGGTTGCCATGGTGAGCGAACGTATGCCGACGCATCTCTGGGCGCTAGGGGGCACGAGGTCGAAGTGATCTCGCCCTACTTGGACATTAACGCCGCGTAGTCGACTGGGCCGTCAAACATACCTAGGCTCAGCGCGCGATCGTAGGAGAACCAGGCGATATGGCTGCGATAGGCGGTGTCTTTGGTGACGAGGCCTATTCGCTTGATAAATGGCGAGAGGTCTGGCACCTCCTTCTTATAGATCACGCCCTCGGGCGTCGACCAATTGCCAACCCTTGCCCTAGGCTTCCAAAATCGTGCGGGAAGCTCGGCCTCCACAAGCATGCGCACCTCACTCGAGCCGCGATCGCTGATTGTCGCAAAGGTGAAGGCGGTTTCAAGATCCTTGGAAAACCAAATCTTGCCCCCCGTCGATTCAAAATTGCGATGGCCAGGCACGCCGGTGAAGCTGAAGCGATGGGGCGCGATGACCACGCCGCGATACAAGGTCAACGGCGCGCCGCGCTTCTTGTCGGCGGCCAAGCTCGCCGCCATCTTTGGGCGAGCGACGGCGATGCGACCGGCGACTGAGCGCGAATAGCCGCGCTTAGTCAACGCCGCTGCCGAGCCGGTGGCTTTGGACTTGGCGCCAGTGGAAGCATAGGCGGTTGGAAGCGCAAGGCTTGCAAGCAACAGGCACAACACCAGCCACCGACACGACATCCGACTGTGTCGACGCGACGTTGAATTGCGCCGCGCCGTGGCTATGGGGTGAAATAAGTCGTCGGTTCTCATAGGACGTCAGCTCTGTAGTGCAAGCGAAATGCCAGTCCGTCACGGCTGCCGCAGCCAGGCGCCCGCCATGGGCACGACACGGATGGCGACACAAGTTGCTAGCGGATGGCCGCTGGGTGGGGCCTAGAGACCGTCATTTGCTAAAATCGATACGCGAGGCGCGCAAACGCGGTGACCAGCGTCATGCCCGGCTGCCGCAGCACGGTACCGCCGTTGGCGACGTCGAGTCGCTCGCGCGCAAGCTCGAGCGAGCCGAGGACGAACCAATCGCGCTTGAAGCGATAGTAGACGCGGCCCGTGGCGCCAAGCGTGCTCGCACCGGCGCTGCCGTAGCAAGTTGGAAAATCCGTCGGGTCGCAGGTGACGCCGGCATTGTTGTCATTTGCGGTGACCTGCCCCAGTTCGGCCTCCCACTGCCCTTTTTCGCTGGCGAAATCGCGCGAGGCGAGTAGCCGGATGGCCTGTGAGTCGGTTTGCGGCGCGTTGCCGTTATCAAGGCCGAAGGCGCGCATGAAGCTAAGGCTCACCCGCGTGCCAAATAGGCGGCGATCGAGAAATTGCACAAACAACTCGGCTTCCTGGTTTGCGGTAATAGTGGCCGTCACGCCCTCGGCAGTTTGGGTAATGAGTGGCCGCGTCCGCAAGCCCGCGCTCGTTGACACCTCAAAGCGGTCGTCTTTGCCAAGTGAAGCACTGGCGCCGCCGCGAAGCGCGGTTGAGGCGATGCGGGAAACCTCGATGTTGTTTTGGATGACGCCGGCAAGCGGCGCGGCGTCTTCCAATTGCGCCTGCGCATGCACGTTGAGTGTTTCGGTGTTCATGCGATGAATGGCGGCGGTCAGCGTATACTTGGGCGTGGGGCGATAATTGAGGCCGACGCTGCCATTGGTCAGCGCGAATCCGCCGGCTCCCGCGACGTCGACGATGCCGTAATGGTAAATGACGAGGTTTTTTCCGCCGCGGTAAAAACCGTTGGACGACAAAAACACGCGCGGCTTCTCTGTGCTACCCGTAGCCTCGTCAGTCCCCATCGGCAAGACGCCGCCCGCGCCCAAGGCGCCATAGGCCGAGCTGGTGCGATAGGCCGCGCCGCCACCGAGCGCGATCGGATAGACGCCGGGATAGTCGTCGCTCACCGACCGCGACCCCTTGCGCGGATAGAGCCCCGCAAACGCCAAGGCGGTCCATTTAGCGCTGACGCCGTAATCGACGCGCAGCCCGTCGATTTTTAAACCGCCGATATCTGGCACCAAGACGCGGCCAACAAAAATATCGGCCCGGCGGCCGCCGCGCACGGCGTAGAGCTCGCGCGCGTCGTATTCGTTGCCGCCAAAGGAGCCGGACTGCAGGCCGTCCCGCGCGGTGCGTAGGCGCACGTCGATGCGCGTGTCCCAGGCGCCACCCCCAAGATGTCGCCCATCGAGCTGCAGCCGCGCCTCGGCAAACACCCGCTGATAGGGGCTCGCAGGATTTAGGCCCGTGGCGGCACCGCTAATCGGCGGGCCTTGCGTGCTGACCTCTGAGTGAATGAAGGTGGAGAGCGTAAGCGACCCCTGCCACAACGTTTTGGCCGGGGCCTCGGGGCAGTCATCATCGCGTTGGTCACCGCCGCCGTCGCCATCGTCGTCGCGGCTCTCATCGCAGTCGGGGGCCTCGGGCTCCGGCTTGTCCGTAAAAAAAACGGTCGGCGCCGCCCGTGCCTGCGATGCGACAAGAAGCACGGCCCCCACCGCAAGGCAACGCGCCGCCCGTCGCATCAGCGGCACACCGACTCCCGCCCCGACGCCGTCGTTGGCAGCCACGCGCTTGGATTGTGGCAATTGGCGCACGTCGCATAACCAGCATGAGGGCCGCCCTTGATGGCGGCGTCATTGCGATGGCATGCAACGCAGGTCGGGCTAATGTTGCCGTAGCCGCCCGTGGTGTGACAATCATTGCAGGTAAGCGTGCGATGCAGACCGGTGAGGTTGCAACCCACCGTGCTGTGATCAAAGCGCGCCGGCGTGAACGACCACTGGGTATGGCAGTCGCCGCACTTGGGCGACAAGGAGTTGGCATGGATGTCGTCTTGGCGATGGCAATTGATACAAAGATTTCCGGTGCCCGCCATCGGGCGATTATCTTTGTGGCAACGCTCGCAGGCCTGCAGCGCATGCGCGCCATTGAGCGAGAAGTCGCCAACGTCGTGCAGCGGCCGAATATCAAAGAAACCCTTGGTCGTGTGGCAGCGCTCGCAGGTGGTGCCGTATTGGCCGGCGTGCACCTCGGGCTCATCGTGGCAGCCATAGCAATTATTTGGCCGCGGCTTAAACTTCACGGACGGGTGGCAGTCAACACAAGCCACGTCGAGGTGCTCACCAGTGAGCTTAAAGCTCGACATCGTGTTGTGCGCGAACAAGTTGTCGCCGGTCTCGGTGTGGCAGCGCTCACAACCCTGGCCAAGACGTCCCGCATGCGCGTCATCCTTGGCGTGGCAACCCTCGGCCGAGCAGTTGGTCGGGGTGTCGGTATACTGCCGCGTCGGATGGCAATCAGCGCATTCGGGCACCTTGGCGTGCAGGCCGCGCAACGGCCAGTCGGTGTGCTCGGTGTGATCGAACTTGCTGGCGGCCCACACGCCTGGCGTGTGGCAGGTCGAGCACACCTGCCCCAGCGAGCCTTTATGCAAAGAGTCTTGGTGGCAGCGCGTGCCGCACTCCATGGGCGTATCTTTGAACTTGCCGCCGGTGTGGCATTGCGAGCATTGCACGCCGTTATGCCCCTTGGTGAGCGGAAAGCGCGCCTTAGGCCCGTGGTACTTGTCGACCGTCGACGGGTCGAAGTTGATCTTGCCCGCGGTCTTGTGGCAGCTGAGGCACTTGCTGTCGGGATATTCGTTGTTGTGCGCCGCCTTGTGTTGGTGACAACCCATGCAGCCGACCTTCTTGGCGTCAAACCGCTCAAATTGCGACGGGTTCTTGCCGCGGTGGCAATCGCGACACGACGCCGTGGCGTGCGCGCCGGTCAGCTTAAAGCTGGTTTGGCGGTCGTGATTAAACATCGTCGGCCGCCAGCTCGATGAGGGATGGCAGGTGCCGCAGCTTGGCGGCGAGCCAAATGCCTTGAAGCGATCGCCGTGCTTGTTGTCGTCGGCATGGCACGCCTCGCACGCGCGCGGCGGCGTCTTGGTGCCCATGGGCTTGGTGTGACAGCCATAGCAATCGAGCTTGCCGTGGGTCGACCCAAGATCAAACTTGGTGCGGCGATCGTGGTCGAACTTGAACTTGTCGAGCGAGCGAAACGCCGGCGAGTGACACCACTCGCAGCTGCGCTTGCCAAATAAGTGGCCGTCGTGCGGGCTCTGATGGCAATTTTCGCAGCTATCGCCCTTGGGCAGGTTAAATAACGCCTTGGGGTGGCATTTCGCGCACGACACGTCCTCGTGCGAACCCACCAAGGAGACGGCCGCATCTTTCTTATCGTTGTGATCAAACTCCATGCTCGAGCGCGGCGGCTTCCACACGCTCTGGCTATGGCAGCGCTCGCAGGCGAGCATCTCGCGGCGGTCAAAACCATGCGGCTGGTCTTCCTTGTGGCAGGAACCGCAGAGGCGATCGACGCCGACATAGGTGCGCAGCCCCTGGCGATTGCGATCTTTGTGACAGTCCGCGCACTTCGCAACGCCATGCTTGCCTTCAAGGCGCCACCCGGCCAAGGCATGATCAAACCCTTGCTCGCCACCGGGCAAAAACTTCCACCCCATGATGTCGTAGCTGCGACCCTTATGCTCAAGGTGGCACGAGCCGCACGACTTGCCGCGGACCTGACCGGAGGCGTGGAGCCCCTTGCCGGCATCGACCCGTGCCTTGAGCTGCTTGTGGTCGTGACAGCCAAGGCACTTGCTGTTCACCACGGCACGCCCGCCGTCATGGCAGTCGTTGCAATTGGCCTCGGTGTCAATCGACGCGTGGCTCTGCGAAAGTGCCCCTGGCGAGGTGGCAAAGAAGCCCTGGGCGGAGGCGTCGGGCGCACGCCATAGCGCGAGCAGCAACACCACGAAAGAGGTGGCGCTCGCGACCAAAAGGCAGCGCGCCCATGCGCAGACGCGCGGCGACCGCGACCTACAACCCTGTGTGCCTACCATGCGCGCGACCATGACAACCAAATGTGAACCGCCGAGAAGCCAGTTAACAAGATTGTGAACGGGACGTGAACTTTTTTCCACGAATTGAGGAATTGCTGCGCCTTGGGCGCGATGACGCGACGCCGCTCAAGGTAGCGCATGCGCGAGGCGATATGGTGGGCATCCTGCGCCACGTCGCGCGCTGCGCCAACACGGCGCAAGCGAAAGGTTCGAACGATCGAGTCAAATGGCCGCCGCGCGTCCTCCCACATCAGCCAACAAACCGCCACAAACACGCTCGTGCTGGCCGCCATCGCGTCGGCGACCCGGCGCCCAACGGCAAGCTCGCGGTCCACGACGTGCGATGCGCCGGCGCTCTTGGTGCGCAGCGCGGCGAGTTGGCCGCCAAGGCCGAGCTCTTCCAAATCGGAGCCACCGGCGAGCTTAGGCACGACGGTATAGAGATACCGCCCGAGCACGCCCGAGAGCACGACGATGACCATGCTCCAAAAGGCCATCGACACCCAGCTACCAAGGCGCAGCGCCGAATGAAGCATGATAAACAGCGGCCCAATGATGCCAGCCATGAGGTGAAAATCAAACCACATGGTATTGGCGGCGAGCCAGCGGAACATGCGGACGCGGCGGAACATGGGATAGATGGCGGCCACGGCCATGAACGCCGTGCCAATGACGCCTAGCCAAACCGAAAGCGGATCGCCCGCGCGAAAGGTAATTTTTTCTGCGAGGGCCGAGGCCGCCACCTCGATGTTGGCCGGGTCTGCCTTGAGCTGAAAAAACTGATACGACCACTGCGGCGCATAGAGTCGCAGCATGACCTCGCCAAACGCGACCAAGAGCGCGGCCACGCCGAGCACCCAAAACAGAAGTGGCAGCCACCTCCCGCGGCGCACGCGCGCCTCGCCGGCATCGCGCACGCCCAGCCCGGTTTCGAAAGGCTCTGGCGGCAACACCTCGCCCGAGCGCGCATCGCCGCGCTCAGCGAACAGCGCCGCCGGCGAGATTTCGATGAGCGACCCGGTTGGACACGCGGAAACACACGCCTGGTCGTGGTAGTCGCTGCAATGATCGCACTTATTGGCGATGCGCCGGGGCATGGCAATGCGAGGCGTCCCCGGGCCAAACCCAAGCGCCTTGTCGGCGTTTAGGCGCGCGACGAAGCCTTCGCTAAACAAGGGGCTGGCGGCATCGGCGACGTCGACCATGTCGATCGCGTGGTACGGACATGCCACAGCGCAAGCGGTACAGCCGACGCATGTCGCCTCATTGATCACCACCTCGCGCGCCTGGGTGTCGTAGGAAATCGAGTCGTATTCGCACGGGTCGATGCAGCGCTGATCGGTGCAGGTGCGGCAGGTAAACACGACATCGACCATGCCGATTTGATAGCCGCCCAAGGTAAGCCGGCGCGCGCCGTACCGCTCTTCGCAGGCGTCCTCGCACTGCTTGCAGTCGATGCATAGATCGAGCTGGCGCACGCGCACCGAGGGTCCGCCCACAGAAATTCCGTGCCGCACGAAAAAATCTAGGAGCTCCTGGCGCGACCCCACCACTTGCTCCAGCCGATCGCGGCTGGCAACCAAGCGCTGCTGCACGAAGGCGGCAAACGGCGGCGCGGCGGCGGCAAATTCGGACAGGGCGCCGTTGCCGATGGTGGCGTAAATCGTGGGCTCGGCGCTAAAGAAGGCGGCCGCGGCGTCGCCTAGCGCCGCTAGGCTAGCCGGGACAAAGACCTCACCGGCGGCAAACAGCGCGAGGTTCTTGCGCGCAAGGCGAGCCAAGGGCTCTGGCTTAATGAGCGACTCGCCCGCGGCCGCTTCAGGCGAAAGCGCCGCCAGCCGCGCGCGCTCGGCGACCCGCCCCGCCAGCGCTTTGCCTTCAAACAGCCCCGCCGCAAGCTGGCCTGACAGCACGACGACCACGCAGTTTGGCGGTGGCGCATCGATGCCCTGCAAGACCACGTCGCGCGCCACTTGGCGGACCGCGAGCGCGCCGCTGGCCAGCGCGCGCTGGAGCAACGCGGTCGGCACGGACGCAAACCACGCGTACTGCTGCAGGCGCAACGCATCGCTTGCGCTGCCGGGTGGTGGTACGCTGCCGCCGCCAGGCCTTGCCGGTGAAACTCGAACCGTCATGAAGATGCTGGGGCTAAGTGTAACGACAAACGCGATGATGAGCCTGCGAAAGCGCCGAAATGGTTGTGTTGTTTTCGCGGTCGTAGCCGCGTGTTGCGCCGTGCCCAAGACCTCGCTTGCCGAAGAGTATGTGGCGGTAACACCTACAACCACACGGCTGTGGATCGCGGGGATCGGCGGCGTTGCGACGCCCGCCGTGGCCACGACCGATTGGTGGGATTCGTCGTGGGGCGTCGGCGCCTTCGCAATTCGGCGCGCACCCACCGGCGGCGTCTTAGGTGGCGGCGTCTGGGTGATGCCATCGACCTCGAGCGATGACCTGCGCCTCGGCGCCGACGCCGTCATCGGCCGGCCGTGGCGTGGCGTCACGCTTGGCCTATTAGCCGGCCCGATGGTGCGAACCAACCCCCTGCACCGCACCGCCTACGGCGCCAGCGCGGGCATTTGGGCGATGTCCGGCCCCGTAGTTGGCGTGCGCGCGATCCTGTTACAGCAGCCCGGCGCGCTGCAAAACCACCTCGACGTCGGTGTCGAGCTAACGCTGGTGGTGGCCCTCCCCACACTTACGCTCGCGTCGCGCTAAGGCACCGCTTTGGGCCTGCAATTGCCCGCGCCGTCGGGTTGACTCGGCGATGGCGGTTGGTTAACACCCGTGTGAGGTGGCGTGTGGTTGGTATCGCAAAGCTTGAAGATCGCAATGCGCTTCGGGTCTTGGTCGTCGATGACGACGCGGATGTGGCGGGGTTGCTTCGGGATGTCTTAGAGTCCAACGGGTGTGAGCCGACGATCGTCACCGATCCGACGCAGGCCATGGACGAGATTCGGCGCGGCGAGTTTCACATCGTCGTGCTCGACGTCATGATGCCCGTGGTCTCGGGGATGGATCTGCTCGCGGAGATTCGCGCCCACGATAGCGACATCGCCGTCGTGATGCTAACCGGGCACCCCAGCCTTGAGACTGCCATGCGCTCGATCGAGCATGAAGTGTCGGCGTATCTACAGAAACCCTTCGATATTGCGGAGCTTGCGCGGGTGCTGCAGCTCATTGCCAATCGCAAGGGCCTGGCGACCAGCGGCGAGGCGCAGCTGCTATCACGGCTCGGCGTCACGGTGCGCGAAACCCGCAAGGCGCGCGGCCTGACCCTTAAGCAACTCGCGCGGCGAACGGGGCTGTCGGTCTCATTGCTGTCGCAGATCGAACGCGCCGAGACCGCGGCGTCCATTGCGAGCTTATATCGCCTCGCGCGCGCGCTCGGCATGCCAATGTCCGAGCTGTTTACGTCGTACTAGCAACGCGTGCCTATTTGGCGACGATGCGCGCGCCGTCGGCGGCCGCCGCACCCGTCGCCACCGCGCGCTGGACCGCCTGATCGAGGCGAACCAAGATGCGTTCATTTGGCCGTGGATAGCCAAAGAGGCGCGCAATCTCCTTGGCGAGCGCCGGCCGCTCCATTGCCACATTGGCATGCAAGATATGCAACGCAGCGCCGGCGAGTTCGGCGACGCTGATTTCCTCCAGCGCGCGACGCGCCTCCGCCTCGCTCTCCCCTGGCGGGCGGGGCGGCACGTGCAGTTGGCTCGCATCAGCGGTTTTGGGCCAAACAAACTCGGCGTCGTCGCCGCGTCCTAGCTGGCCGACGCCCGCGATCAGGCCGCGCACCCGTTCGGTGAGCTTGCTGGTTACGCGCGGCATATCGACCGCGTCGGCGACGCGCGCGACCAGCACGTCGAGGTGAACCGGCGCCTCGCGCTCGATGACCTCGGTCATCAATTGCATGAGCGCCATCGACGACTCTCCGGAATACACCCACGTCGACTCGCGTTTGCGCTTGGCAAGCGTGGCCATGCGATACGGCGCGAGCTCACGCGCGGACGGCGCTGGGGTATCCGTGGTCGCGGTTGTCGGCGATGGTGGCGGCGTGGCCGCAGGTGGCGCCGCCGTAACGACTGCAGTGGCCGTCGCGGAAGGCCCGACCTTTTTGCTCGCCCGCGACGCCGCAATCGCATTGACCAGGCCGGTGTGCAACCGCGTCAGCTCGCGCTTCGGATCGGCTAGCCAGTCGGGGCTCCACACGCGCGCTAACCGCCAGCCCATGGCGCCGAGCACCGAGGCGCGCAGACGATCGCGATCGCGCGCCGTCGGCGCCAATTGATAGGCCGGGCCGTCGGTCTCGATGCCAAACACCAAGTTGGCTGGGTCATCGGGATCGATGACGGCCACATCAACCTTGTAGGCCGAGCAGCCAACGCCGTAGCGCACGGCAAACCCACGTTCAACCAAGCCCTCGCCAATGGCTAGGGCGACGGCATTGGGCGGCGGTGCTACCGCTTGCTTGGCCGTGGTGCGGGCCTCGGCGAATTGCAGAAAGGCCGCAAGATCTGCCACGCCACGCCCGGCGTCGCCGACCCGAAGTTGCGCCGGATCGAGGCTGGTAAAGACCAAGAGTTGCTCGCGGGCACGGGTAATGGCGACGTTAAGGCGACGTTCGCCGCCCTGGCGATTCAGCGGCCCAAAGTTCATCGCCACCTTGCCCGCGGCGTCCGGGCCGTAGCCCACGGAAAAAAGCACGACGTCGCGCTCGTCGCCTTGGATGGTCTCGAGATTTTTGACGATGACCGGCTCTGGCCTGGTGTCGGCAAAAAAGGCCTCGATCGCGGGCCGCTCCCGGCGCGCGGCATCGAGCAGGTCTTCGACCAGCTGTTGCTGCGCCCGGCTAAACGTCACCACCGCGATCGATTTATGATTGCGCTGCGGATCGGCAAGGTGCTCGACGACCGCCCGCACGACGGCGGCCGCCTCGATCGGGTTGGTCCTCGTGGCCGATCGATCGTAGACGCCTGCCACGCGCTCCAACCGCACGCCAAGATGCGCGGCGAGGTTGGCCGCGGCAGGAAAAATCTGCAAGCGGCTGTCGTAGTACGCGCGATTAGAAAAATCGATCAGGATTCGTGGCGGCTACGATAGTGCCAGCCGAGGTAGCGTTGTGGTAGCTGCGCCGCGACGCATTCATCGAGGATGCTCTCAAGCTCCTGCGCCGGCTCATCTTCGCTCGCGGCGTCATCATCGCCGGCGGTCGTCTGGTCGGCAAAAAATCGCGTCGGCGGCAATTGCTTGGAGTCGCCCACCACAATCGCGGCGTTGCCTCGCGCGAGCGCGCCGATCGCATCGCTGGCAGGAATCTGTGACGCCTCGTCGAACACCACGAGATCAAATTTCGGCGCCTCTGGATCGAGATACTGCGCGACCGAAAGCGGCGACATCAACAGGCATGGCTTGAGCCGTCCGAGCAGATTTGGCATCTCGCGAAATAGCGTGCGCAGCGGCTTGTGCCGGCGTTGCTTCTTGGTTTCACGCAGCAAGACGCCCACCTCGCCGTCGTCGCTTACGCTGCCATCAAGCCGCGGCACGCGCTCGGTGACCTTGGCGATCATGCGAGCGCGCGCCACGCCCAGCGCAGCTTGATCAAACCCAGCAAATTGAGCGACGCGATTGTGGTGCAGCTGGCCGTGAAACTGGGCCAAGACGGGCGTGGCCTCCAAATGGGCTTCGGCGGCAACCAGCAACGCGGCGCGGTGCCAACTCGCGACCAGCACTGGCCCCGTCAGCTCCGCGCGACCGGCGCATAGCGCCACCAGGCCGCCGAGCCCGGCTGTTGTCAGCTGCGCCGCGGCATGCTGATACGCCGCCCATTCGCGCAAGGCGCCTGGCTGCTGGCGCCAGGCCTCGAGGCGTTGCGCCAAGACCTCACCCAAGGGTGCGCCCTGCCGCGTCGCCAGCGACACGCCGCTAACCTCTTCAAACTGCGCCAACGCGCGGCACGCCGCCGCCGCCAGCTCGCGCAGGCGCGACCATGCCGCCGCATCGCCGGCCACGGCGGCGCATAGCGCGCGCCACGAACCCTCACGCTCGGTGCCACTACGCAGCATCAAGCGATCAAAGGCAGCACGCAGCTGGTGTCCCCACGCAACATGCGCCGCGGCCGTCGCCAAGGGTGCCCTTGCGGTGCGCCGCCAAACCACCGAATCGCATCGGGCGTGGCATCGCCAAGCGTGCGCTGCACTCGCACCACGGCATGCGCCTCTTGCAGATCCGCCAACTGCGTGTCGTAGCTGCCGACCTCCCCGCGCGTGGCGCGCGCTAGTTGACGACGGGCGCCGCGCAAGCCAAACCAGCGGAATAAGCGATTACGCGGGACGTAGTGGGCAAACGCCTCTTTGAGGCCGCGGATATCCAGCTCCCACAATGCCTCATCGTAGCGCGTGGCCAGCGCGGTTCGCAGCTGCGCCTCGCGCGTCGCCAGCGCGACATAAGCGCTTGCGGTTTGCGGCCGCGATGCCAAAGCGCCGGCGTTGGCCACGGTTGCCAGTGCCGAGGTTGGCGGGGGGGCGCCAAGCTCGAGCAAGCACTCAAGCCGCACGGCGGGCGCTTGCGCCGCCAATGATGCCACCTCGGCGAGCTCCGCGAGCTCGGCGCTGCTGGTCGCGCACACGCCGGGCACCATGGCGCCCGCAAGCTTGTCGATCTCATCAAACGTCGCCTGCGCGGTCGTCAAGGCCTGCAAGGCCTCCGCCAGCGTTCGCCCCGAGTCGGTAGCCATGTCGCCAGCGAAGAATCTCGCCACGGATGCGTCGCGACTGGCGAAACCATCTCCAGCGCTTGCGAAAATTGCGACACGTGGGCCTGCGCGGCGGCGAACGCCTCCGCGCTGGCGACGTGCGCGGGGTCGACGGTTATCCCGCTAGGCACGACGGCCACGGCCGCAAGCGCCTCGATTTCAGCGACCGCCCGTTGAAACGAAAACCCAAGCGGCAGCGGCGTGCCAATCGCCACGACATACGCATTGAGCTCTTCGCGCAGGCGGGCCAAGCTGTCGTCGTCGCCGGCGGCGGCCCCGACCGGGCGCCAGGCTCGCTCGAGCACGCGGCCCAAGTCCGCGATGACGTCGCGTTTTTGTGCTTTGTTGGAATGCAGCTCCAGACAAAAATCGCCGAGGCCTGCCTGCGTCAGCCGCCGCTGCACCACCTCAAGTGCCGCCATCTTTTCCGACACGAAGAGCACGCGCTTGCCTTGCGCCATCGCGTGCGCGATGAGGTTGGTAATCGTTTGCGACTTGCCGGTGCCGGGCGGGCCTTGCAGCACGAACGTCGCGCCGGCGCTCGCCGCCATCACCGCCGCGAGCTGCGTGCTATCGGCATCCAGCGGCGTGTAGGTCGTCGCCACTGGCGCCGCATCGAGATCCGCCGGTTCCATGAAAACAGGCCCGGCGTGGCCGCCGGCGTGCCCTGGCGACAAAAGCCGCCCGGCGACGGGCGCCTCCGCGATCGCCGCCGCGCGCTGCGCGAGGTCCGTCCACATGACGAACTTCGCGAACGAGAAAACGCCAAGGGTAACCTCGGGCACAAGCTGCCAGCCCGGCTCGCTCGGCAAGGCGGCGCGCATGGCCGCGAAAACCGCCTCGACGTCATGCTCGCCATCTTCCTTGACCGCCGGCAGCTCGGGCGTAAGCCCCCACTCGGCGCGTAGCTTTTCAAGTAACGTTAGATTAAGCCGCGCCTCATCTGCGCGCGCGACCACCGCATATCGCTCACGCGCATGGCGCCGCGTCAACGCGACGGGCACGAGCAGCACCGGCGCGCGCCGTGACGTCGCGTCGTCGCGCTCGCGCCACACCAGGGTTCCAACCGCGAGCCAAAGCACTTCGACCCCGCCATCGTCGCGCTGGGTGCGCGCGAGCCGCGCCATGTGAATGAGACGTGCGTCGATTTCGTCATCGGACAAGGCTGCGCAAAGCGCGTGTGGCGACGCGCCCGCGGCGAGTGCGGCCACGCCGGGGGCCGCAACGACCGTTAGCGCCTGCTCTGCCCCTACCGCCGCCGCCACCGCCACCGGGTCGGCGCCAACGAAGGGCAGGATTTGCTTGCTGGCGCGCATGTCGAGCATGCGATTGCGCAGCGAGAGGTCTAGCAACGATCGCTGCCACACCTCAAGGCGTGCGATCGCGGCCTGCGGTAAGCTAGCGTCGCGAGGGGGTGATGCGGGCGCAAGTTCACTCACGCTGCAGAGCGTAGCCTACTTCACGGCTTCTTGGCCGGGCGCTTAGGCACGGTTGCATTGCCGCGCCCGCCGGCGAGATCTACCGCGCCCTCGCGGGCGTCGCGAAACTTAATCGACGCCAGCGGATCGCCGCCCAGCCCCACCCCCGTGAGCTCGACCATCGCGCCGTAGCCCTCGATCTTGGCGATGTCATCAAGGACATCGTCGACGCTGCCGTACCGCTCGCCACGCGCGTCGCGAGTCATGCGGTCAAAAATATCGTCCATCTCGCGTGGCATGGAGCCATTGACTTGCGACGGCATCGGCGAGCGGCGCCCCGGCAGCTTGCGCGTTAGCAGCTCGTAAAAAATAATGCCGAGGGCATAGATATCGGCTTGCGCACCCGCGGCCATGGGGTCGGAATATAGCTCGGGCGCCATGTACGCGACGTTGCCCATGCCCACGTACACCTGGCGAATCAAGGCGTGATCGCGCTCGACGATCCGCGAAAAACCAAAGTCCGACACCTTGATATTGCCGTAGCCGTCGAGCAAGAGCTGCTCGGGCTTGAGGCCGCGATGATAGACCCGCTGGGCGTGCGCCGCGCGCAAGGCGTGCAGCGTCTGCAGCAAATAGCGCATCGTCACATCAAGCGGAATGTCTTCGGCATCGGTGATCAGTCGGCGGCACGAGCCGTTGGGCGCGAGCTCGGTGACCACGTACGGAAAATCGCGCTCAAGGTTGACGTCGTGGATGGCGACGATGTTTGGGTGCGCTAAGGCCGCCGCGGCGCGCACGACATCGGTAAACCGCCGCACAATTTCGCCGCGCTGATCTTCGCCGAAAAATCCGAACAGCTCGCGAATTTCCTTGAGCGCGACCTCACGTGAAAGCGGGACCTGCCGCGCACGGTAAACCGCGCCGATGCCGCCGGTGCCAATCGAGGCCAGCTTCTCATAGCGCGCATCGACGACCTCGCCGCCGCCGACCCCCGCGCGTTGCGGCTCCTGGCGCGCGGTGCCGCTGGCCATGATGGCGCCGCCCCCCGAGAGCTGCCCTGCCCCGCCTTGGGTGCGGCTCGCCTTTAGCTTCTTGAAGTGGGCCACCGCGCGTTCAGTAAACTCCGCCAGGTTCCCGCCATTAACCACCTGCTCGCCTTCGCTGGTTACCACGAGCTCGTCGCTGTTGCGCTCTTGCTTGAGATACGACGCGTTCTTGAGAAACACGACATATTCATCAAATGGAATCGAGACGGCGCCTTCACAAACGCGCTGGATTTCGTCGTAGCGATTTTGTCGCCCATACTTCGCCTCAGCCATCACGTTGGCGAGAATGAAGCGTGCTTCTTCGGTAAGCACCTCTTTGGTAATTTTGGTGCGACCTTCCATGTCGTAAGTGTACGGGGCATTGCCCGAAGCCGTCAAACGCCAGCGGCACGGGATGACGGCTCCCACAACGGAATTCCGTCGCGCACCATGCGACGCACCAGCGGAATGTCGGCGGCGAGCACGTCGTAGGCCGCAAGCTCGGTTGCGGGGACCCAGGCGAGGTCGGCGACCTCGACGGCGCGCGGCTGTGCCTCAGCTGGCAGCGCGCATTTATATATCAACATCAGGACGTCAAAGGCTGGATAGGCGTGAAACACCGCGTCCCATATCGCGCCAATGTGCGCCTCGACGCCAAGCTCCTCGCGCAGCTCGCGCGCCAGCGCGTCCTCGGGATGCTCCCCGGCCTCAACTTTGCCACCTGGCAGCTCCCACTGATCGGGCAGCAGTTGATCGCTGCGTCGCTTCGTCAAGAGCACCGTCGCGCCATCGCGTTGCGGCCCCGACGGCGTCGCTTGCGTGATGAGACCGGCGACAACAATTTTACGGTCCCGCATGCGCAAAGTGTAGCGCGCCGCGACGCGCAGCGAAACGCGAGGCAACACGCGAGAGCGCAATTCGAGATCATTCTCGCGAACGGTGAAAAACTACTTTTCCCTTGATAATTGGGCCCGTTAGCTTGATTTCCCCGCAACCGGGCCCATATTGTCCAGCTATGAAGCTCTATGCCTCCAAGATCGACGCCATAGCCGCCGAGATCATCGCCAAGCTCGCGGAAGATGGCGACCTTGAAGTGAGCGAAGCGCGCGAGGCCGAACTCGACGCGAGCGCGGTGCTGAAGGAATACATCCGCGTCGACAAAGAGCTGACCGACCGCGCCAAAGACATCCTAGAAATTCGCGGCTTGCCGCAATCACAGCTCGCGCGCACCAAGCGCCAGCTGGCCGAGCAGCGAGATTTTGGCCTGGGCGAAGAAGGCCTGTCGTGGATTTGCAACCAGCTCCTCGAGGCCTTTATGCAATCGTCGCATATCGACGAGGTGTTCGCTGACGACGCCACCCTGCGCCGCAAGGTCAAGGACATCGTCAAAAAGCACATGGAACTCGAAGACGAGATGGACCGCGAAGTGCGCGACCGGATCAAGAATCTGCAAGAAGGCACCTCGGCCTGGGATGCGGAATACGGCAAGGTCCTTGACCAAATCAAAACCAAGCACGGCGTTAAAGAGTAGCTCGGCCCACCCTTCGCGGGCCCGTGGCGCTATCATCGCGTCATGACGTTGCATCCGCGAGAAGCATTGTTTGGCGGCGAGCGGCCCTTCCCGCTCGTAGCCGCGTGTGAGCACTTTGCCGGCAGCGAAAAGCTGATCGGCAAGGCCTTTGAGTTGCAGCAAACGCTGGGACCGATCTTTGATATCACAATGGATCTCGAGGACGGCGCCGCCACCGGCCATGAAAAGCGCCATGCGACGATGGTCGCCGAGATGTTGAAATCCAGCCGCAACGTGCATGGCATGGCAGGCGTGCGGATCCACGACCCAACGCATCCTGCGTGGCGCGAGGACCTCGACGTGGTGATTGGGGCGGCGGTCGACAAGATCGCGTACATCACCATTCCCAAGGCGACGTCGGCGGCGCAGGTAGCGAGCGTGGTGACGTATCTCAAGGCGGCGGTACAAGCGGCCGGCAGCTTGCGTGAGATTCCGGTGCACGTGCTCATCGAAACCCACGGCGCGCTGCGCGAGGTGTTCGAGATCGCGGCGGTGCCGTGGTTGGCCGTGCTTGATTTTGGGCTGATGGATTTTATCTCCGGCCATCACGGCGCGATCGCCGCGAGCTGCATGAAGTCGCCGGGGCAGTTCGAGCACGCGCTGCTGGCGCGCGCGAAGTCACAGGTCGTCGCCTCGGCGCTCGGCGCGGGCCTGGTGCCCTCGCACAACGTCACGCTTGATCTTAAAAACCCACACCAGACCTACAACGACGCGCGCCGCGCCAAGACGGAGTTTGGCTTTCTCAGGATGTGGTCGATCTACCCGACCCAGATCCAAGCAATCGTCGAGGCCATGGCGCCCGACTTCGCCGAAGTCATCGCGGCCTCGGAAATCTTGCTCGCGGCGCAGGCCGCCGCGTGGGGGCCAATTCAACACGCTGGCGAGCTCCACGATCGCGCGACGTATCGTTATTTTTGGGAGCTGCTCGGACGCGCCAAGCTCGCGGGGCACGCCTTGCCACCAGCGGTGCAGCCGTGGTTTAGGTAGCCACGCGCCCGGCGATATTTCGCCCCTTGCGCGGCCGCCGGGGCGCCCTATATTGCGAGGGCTATGAGCCTGCATCGAATCGCAAATCAGCTCAAGACCGTGGCCTTGCTGGGCGGGCTCTCGGCCATGATCGTGCTCCTGGGCAACTATCTGGCGCCGGGCAACCTATGGCTGTTTGGCGGCATCGCGGTCGTCATGAACTTCTTTTCGTATTTCTTCTCCGACCGCATCGTGCTGCGGATGAATCGCGCCAAGGAGATTTCCCAGGCCGACGACCCGCAACTGTTTGCAATGGTAGGCGAGCTGGCGCACGCGGCCGAGCTGCCGATGCCTCGCGTCTACGTCATGCACGATGATGCACCCAATGCCTTTGCCACCGGACGCAACCCACGCAAGGGCGTCATCGCGGTGACCACCGGCATTCGGCGGTTGCTCAGCGAGCGTGAACTTCGCGGCGTGATCGCGCATGAGCTGGCGCACATCAAAAACCGCGACGTCTTGATTGCAACCATCGCCGCGATGTTTGCGACCGCCATCTCGCTCGTGGCGTCGATGTTGCAGTGGGGCGCGCTGCTTGGCGGCGGCACGCGCGATGGCGAGGGTCGAAGCGGGCTAGGCGCAATTGGCGCGCTCGCCGTCGCCATCGTCGCGCCCATTGCCGCTACGATCATCCAGCTCGCCATTTCGCGGTCGCGCGAGTATCTCGCCGATGAGACCGGCGCCGCCATCGCGGGGGATCCCGAGGCGCTCGCCAGCGCGCTGGCCAAGCTCGAGCGCGGCAATGCGCGCGTGCCTATGCACACCGTCGCGCAATCGCCCGCAACGGCTAGCCTCTACATCTGTGCGCCGTTTTCCGCCAACGCGATCAGCGGCCTGTTTTCAACGCATCCGCCCATCGCCAGGCGCATCGAGCGCTTGCGCGACCTGGCCACCTAGCAGCGGCGCTATGGCCGCGGGCCACGGGTTGCGCGGTTGCTGTGTCGGTAGTACGTTGCCTCGCATGCGCTGTCTGGTAAACGCGGGGCTGTTGATCTGCATCGCCACCGTGACGCCCTCGGTAGCGCTCGCCGCCCCGGCGACGTTTTCGTGGCAAGCCACCGCTGATGCTCAGGCGGCACATTTGGCCTCACCAGTCCCCGAAACACGCTATCGCGCGATCGCGGCGCTGGCGACCCAATCCGCCGCGACCGCGGGACCGCTCTTGCTGACCGTGCTCGCCGCCGAGCCGCTCGATGTTCGCTCAGCACAAGAAGCCATCGCCGCGCTCGCTATGGTTGGTTATGCGCCTGCGGTCTCGACCCTCGCCTCGCTCCTCGCCTCGCCGGAACCCCTGCTGCGTGGCGCCGCCGTGCGCGCGCTGGCATCGATGCATGCGGTCGAGCATTTAAAAGATGTGATTCGGTCGCTTGGAGATCCAGAACCAACCGTGCGCGCGATCGCGGCCGAAGCGCTTGGCGTCCTGGCCGTGCCAACGCAACACCGCGTGGATGTCGTTTCTCCCTTGGTGGGCCGCTTGCAAGATAAGGCGGTCGCAGTGCGGCTCGCGACAATCGGTGCGCTCGCCAAGCTGCAAGACCCGCGCGCGCGGCTCGCGATCGCTGCGGCGATGAGCGACGCCAACGTCGACGTTCGGCGCGCCGCGCTGACCGCGGCCATTGAGGTGGCCGAGCGATCGCTGGCGCAGAGCATGGTGCCCCTGCTGCGCGACCCAAGCGCTGAGGTTCGAGCCCTCGCGGCGCGCGCCCTCGGCGTGCTTGGTGATCAAGATGCCGTCGCCCCACTGCTCGGCGTCCTCGCGGGCGCCGCGACGGCCGAGCGAGGTGAAATTCTAGTCGCGCTCGCGCGGCTTGCGCGCCAAGGGCATCAACCAGGCTCGATCGCGCATGCCCTGGCGCTTGCGACGGCGCGCGGCGAACCGGGCGCGGCGATGGCGGTGGCGACTATGGGCGCAGCCTTTGCCACCACCGCCTGCGCGATTCTCGATGGCACCGTGCGCGGCGACCGCGCGCTCGCCCTCGAGGCGCTTGCGCGCGCGCCAGCTGAAAAATCCCGCGACTGCGTCGTGCGCGAGTTGGGCCGCAACCGCTCACCGGTGCGCCCCCTGTTTACCGCGCTTGCGCGCATCGCGACCCCTGCGGCCATCGCCGACCTCGCGGCCTACATTGCTGACCCCGATCCAGATATCGCGCGCATTGCGCTGATCATGGTGGCGCCCCACGCGGGCCTTGACCCACGCATTATCGACTTGCTGTTGCCAATGGTCGACCAACCATCCATCGAACTTGCAAGCGCCGCGCTTGAAGGTCTTGGCAAAACCGGCGACGCCGCCGCGATCGGCCCGCTGCTAGCCGTGCTCGCGCCGAACCAAACGCCGGCGCGGCCGCTTGCCGTGCAACGGGCCGCCATTGATGCGCTCGCGGCCTTGCGCCAGCCCGACGCCCTACCCGCCCTTATCGAATTACTAACGCGAGGTGACGCGGTCACCGCCATGCGCGCGGCGCGCGCGATTGCGACGATCGGCGATCCTCGTGCGGCCCGCGACCTCACGCCGCTCATCGAGCAAAATCACAGCCGGCGCGGGCTTGCGCTGCAAACGCTTGTCCTCCTCGCCGGCGCGCCCGGCGCCAAGGCATTGCCATTTTCACCCGCGCAATGGCGCAGCTGGGCGAGCAGCCCCGAGCCCGTGCTGGCACATGCGGCGATCGCGGGCTTGGCGCGCTTGCCTACCTCCGCCGCACAGCAATCGCTGCTGACGATTGCGCGCACGGGCGCGCACGAGTTCGCGGCGCAAGCCGCATGCGCCTTGCTTGTCCAAGCCATACCGACCGAGGTACGTAGTTGGATCGAGTTGCTTGGGCACCCCTCAGATGCCATCGGCGCGTGCGCCGCCGAAGGGATTGCGCGCCTTGTCTGGGACGCACCGATGAGCGAGCAGCTCGCGTTGGCGCTTGAGGCACTGGGCAAGGCACTCGATACGCGCTGGGCGACCGCGATCAACAGCAGCGCCGCGCTCGCGTGTGCACGCCTCGCCGGCCACACGCTCAGCGACATGGTTGCGCGCCGCCTTGCCTCTGCCAGCCAACTCGGCTCGCCACTTGTGGCCTACCATGCGCGGATTGCGTCCGGCGCGACGAGGCTGCCAACGTCCAAGGCAGTAGTGCCCGCGTCAACCGAGATATTTAGTCGTGTTCACCACCCCGACGATGACCCGCGAGGCATGGCGGGCGCTGGGTTTGTGGCGACCAGGTTGTGCCGCGACCAACGGCTAGGTTGGGCGGGCTATACCGACGGCCAAGGTTGGCTGCCGCGCGCTTCGCTGATTGAAAGCGACCTGCGCGAACAGTTCGGCGAAGCACAGTTGGCGTCGCAACTTCCGGTTGCAGGTCAGCTGCAACCGGCGCCGTGAATGACCACCTAGTTACGGTTGGCCGGCGGTCGGTTTTAACTGGCAAGCGCGGCATCCACGGTTTTGTCGCCGCTGCGCCCGCCGTGGGCTTTGCGGGCGAGGCGGCGCCCGTGGGCGCGGTGCCCGCGGCCCGCGTAGGCACCGCGTCTGAAACCACCATGCCTCGCTCAAGCGCACGCACCTTGCGACGTGCGGGCCACGACAACGCATGGGTCGGCGC
Source organism: Myxococcales bacterium (assembly GCA_016716835.1). Taxonomy (NCBI): domain Bacteria; kingdom Pseudomonadati; phylum Myxococcota; class Myxococcia; order Myxococcales; species Myxococcales bacterium. The sequence goes on from JADJUW010000001.1 coordinate 1,201,341, forward strand.
CGCCGCGACAAACGCCTCGTATTGCGCTTTGGCGTCGGCGAGTTGGCCGGCGCCTTCGAGCGCCGTAGCGTATTGATACAAGACATCGACCAGGCCCGCGCCTTGCGCACCGGCCTCGATCGCCTTGCCGAATTCGGCGATGGCATCGGCGTGCTGGCCGCTGCGCATGCGCGCCATGCCGAGATAATAGCGCATCTGCGCTAGCCGAACCGGATCGGGGTTGGCGTCGAGCAAGCGCGTTAGGTCCGAAATGGCCCCGGCGACGTTGCCTGCGCGAAAGGCCGCGATCGCCGACGACATGCCGCTGTCGATGATCGCGGCCTGCGACTCGCGATACGCCGCATCGAATAACGCCTGCTCGGTCGGTGACAAGGCGTCGTGAGGCAGCTCGCGATATTGGGCGACGATGTCGGCTCGCTTGGCCGCCTTCACCAAGCCATAAAACGCCAACGCCCGCTCGCCTGCGGCCTGGCGCGCCGCCAGCTGTTCCTGCAAGCCTTCACCGCGCGCGCGCGACTCATCGCGATCGATGCGCAGCTGATCGCGCTCCGCGAGCACGCCGGCCATGCGGGCGTGAAACAGCACGTAGGCGCCAAAGCCAAGCAACACGGTAAACAGCAAATAGGCGACGAACGAATTGAGATTGGCCCACGCGTGACGCCGGGTCTGCGCCCCTGCGAGCTGCACGATGGCCTCGCCCATGTCGCGCACCTGCTGCGTCGAACGTCGCAGCAGTTGTTCTTGATCATCGAGGCGGCGCCGTAGCCAGGCGGCGTCGCCGGGGGCCGCGTCGGAGACGCCGCCATGAACGGGGAGGCCGTCCTCAACGCCGCTCTCGCCCGCGCCTGGCAGCAACCCTGCGTCGCGTTTACTCATGGCCACACGGGTACCGCTAGGTTGGATAGGGGTCAAGCACCATATGCAGCGCGGCGGGCCCACCCGACATTGCAGCTTGCGCCTCCGGTGGCATTTCTGATAAGGTGCCGCAACCACTCGGATGCCTACATGTAGGCACCTCGCCTGACCAACATTCCTCCGGCCCACCGACATGACGCTTCTGTATCAATGGCTCGAAAAGGCCGCGAAAGACCAAGGCAACAACAAGGCGGTGGTGTATCGCGACAACTACTTGTCGTGGCGCGGCCTGCTGCATCGGGTGGATCGGCGCGCCCAGGAGCTTAAGAGCATCGGCATCACCAAGGATGCCTGGGTAGGCCTGATGCTCGGCAACGTCCCAGACTTTGTCATCTTGGCCCTCGCGTTTTCGAAATTGGGGACGGTGGTCGTGCCCATCGACCCAACCACCGGCAGCCGCGAGCTTGAACTCATGTTGCAGGCCGCGCCGCTGCGCGCGCTGGTGACGCGCCCGCGCGGCAGCGAAGGCAGCATCAGCGCCAGCGGTACCTCAGTGCCCATCGCCACCGCGACGCGCAGCAAGCCGCTCAAAGGGGCGCCGCCACCACCTGTTGCCAATCCCACCGACGCCGCTGAGGTCCGTCGCCGGCTACAAGGCACGTTGCTGACCTGTTCAATTTACAAGCGCGAGGTCCGCAAGGTGCCAGGCGATCCCATCGCCGTGCTCTTTACCGCCGATTCGCTTGGCGACCCCAAGGGGGTCGTGCGCACGCCGGCGACGACGAACGCCGCGTTTGCCAATGCCCAAACCGCGCTGGGGCTGACTAGCGGCGATACCTTCTTGGTGGCGTCGCCGCTATTTCATGCGTACGGCTGGGACCTTGGTTTTCTGCCCGCGCTGCGGCTGGGTGCGACCATCCTGCTCGAAGAAGAGACCTCTGGCCGACGCATCGGCAAGATTCTCCGCGATCACGAGACGACGGTGTTCCCCGGCACGCCCGTCATGTTTGGCGAGCTGGCGCGACTCCCGACGGCTAAAAAGCTAGAGACCCCCAATACGCGTTTCTTGTCGTCGGGATCAAAACTTGAGGCGAGCGTTGCCGATGAATTCGCCGCCGCGTGGGGCGTTCCCGTGCTGTCTTGTTATCACGCGACGGAGAGCGGCATCGTCGCCGTCGATCGCGACGGCAAGACGCCAGGCTCGGTTGGCGCGCTGGTTGAAGGCATGGAGGTCCGGATCACCGTAGCCGAGGCCCCCGAACCAGCGCCGGCGGCGGCCCCCCCTGCCGCCGCGCGTAAAACCAAGGCACCTGCCGCCAAAGTAGCTAAGCCAGCGAAGGCCAGCGCGCTAAAACCGCAAGTCGTCGGCAAAGATGGCGCGATTTGGCTGCGCAGCAAGTCATTGGCGACCACGGCCGTCGGGCCGTTTGAAATCACGGGCAAACCCAAGGGCCCCGTTGGCATTGGCGAACTCGACAAAGAGGGGTGGCTGCGTACCGGCGATCTGGGCCATGTCGACAAGCACGGCCGGCTCACCCTAACCGGTCGCGAAGACGACATCGTCAAGATCGAGGGCAAGCGCGTCGCGCTCGGCGAAATCGAGGGCTGCCTCGAGGCGTTTGCCAAGGTCAAGCAGGCCAAGGTCAGCGTGGTCAGCGATCCACTCGGCGGCCCAACCGTCATCGCGCGCATCGTGTTGCAGGGCAAGTGCACGGCCGACGAGCTGATCGACCACTGCGCGCGCAACTTAGCGCCTTACAAAGTGCCACGCCGGATCGAATTCCTCGACGCGCTCTAGAGCGGCTGCAAGCCGTCGTCGCCAAACCACCTGTGGGCGTGAGCGAGCAGCGGCGCGAGGTCGATGCCGGGCGTCGCCACCAGGTCCCGCGCGGCAACCTGCGCCCGCGAGATCCACGCCGCATCACGCAGCCAATCGGTAAACTGCAGGCGCCAAAGTCCGGACTGATTTTGCCCAAGCACCGCGCCAGGGCCACGGGCGGCGAGGTCCGCCTCGGCCAGCGCAAAGCCGTCGTCGCTAGCGACAAGCTGCTGCATGCGCGCCACGGCCTCCGCCGTTGCATCCAGGCGCGCCATGAGCCAACAGCTCGAGGCCTGCCCGCCGCGGCCGACGCGGCCACGCAGTTGGTGCAGCGTCGCGAGCCCAAACGCCTCGGCGTCGACGATGACAATAAATGACGCCTGTGGCACGTCGACGCCCACTTCGATCACCGTGGTCGCCAGCACGACGTCGACCTCGTGGGCGGCCAGCCTTGCGATCGCCTGCTGGCGCTCGCCAGGCCCTTGCTGCCCATGGCAGATGGCAACGCGCGCGCGTGGCATGCGCCGCGCCAACAGCGTTTGCATCGCAACGATGGAGGCGCGCCCCTTGCCCTCGATCGTTGGGCAGACGACGAAACCGCGTTCGCCCGCCTCGATCCGCCGCGCCAAGGCCTCCCACGCGGGCAGACACGCCGGTTGCCCTACGAACACGTGCGTCGATGGTGGCACGCGCCTGGCGGGCGATCGCGAAGCCACGTTGGGTCAAGCTCGCCATACAGCGTAAGCGCAAGGCTGCGCGGGATGGGCGTCGCGCTCATGATGAGCCCGTGGGCGCAGCCACCCGCGCCTTTGGCCGCCAGCACGCCCCGTTGCGCGACCCCGAACCGATGCTGCTCGTCGACGATGTACAGCCCAAGCCTTGCAAACGCGACGTCGTTGCCGAGCAATGCGTGCGTGCCAACCACGAGCGACACCGCGCCCTCGCGCAGGCGCGTCCGCGCCGCCGTCTGCTGCGCCGTGCTCATCGTGCCGGTGAAGACCTCGACGCCCAGACCTAGGCGTGTGGCCCAAGCGCCGAGCGTCGCCGCATGTTGCGCGGCGAGCACCTCGGTGGGCGCGATCAAGGCCGCCTGATAGCCCGCGCGGACCGTTTGCAACATCGCCGCAAACGCCACCGCGGTCTTGCCGCTGCCGACGTCGCCAACGAGGAGCCGCCGCATCGGCGTGGGTAGCGCCAGATCGCGACCGATGTCGGCGACCGCCATGGCCTGCCCCTCGGTCAGCGCGAATGGCAAGGCCGCGCCGAGCTCGGCAGCTAACGCCTCGGGCACGGCGATCATCGGCGCGCGCTGCGCAGCCAGGCGCTCGCGCTCCACCGCAAACCGCACGCCCAGCGCAAAGCATTCGCTCCACAGCAAGCGACGATGCCAACGGCTCTGACGCAGCCCAAGCTCCGCAACCTCGGCGTCGGACAGTCCCGCTATCGTATTTGGATCATGCAAGGCCGCAAAGGCGTCGCGCAGCGCGGGCAAGCCGACCTCGGCGAGCACGTCACCTGGCGTCTCATCGGCGACGGCGTGGGCAAATTGTCTGACGCACGCCTGCACCGCCAGACGCAGCCGCCCCGCCGCGATGCCCTCAACGTGGCCGTACACGGGGACCAGGCCTGGCACCACGTCGGCCTTGCAAAGTCGCGGGTTGGCGAAGGCGTACGCGGGCTTGGCGCTACCGCCACTAACAGTGCCGCTGCCAGCGCCGCGTTGCACGGCACCCGCTAGCACGACGCGTTGCCCAGGCCTGAGCTGCTGGGCAAACCCCGCCGGCATGCCAAACCACCGCGCAATCACGCGATGCCCCGCCGCAGCCTCATCGCGTAGCTCCGCCTCGATCCACGTGCGCCCGTGGCCGCGCCCGCGCACGACCTTTGATTTATGGATCTCAGCGCCGACGGCGAGGTGCGACGGCGCGCTTTCGGCAGCGTACAGCTCGCCAAGCGACCACACGATGCGAAAGTCGCGGTACGCGCGTGGAATGAACCACAGCAGATCATAGGCCGTGGTGATGCCCGTCGCGGCCAGCTGCGCGGCAAAGACCTCGCCAATGCCGCGCACCGCCAACGTTGGCACGGTGCGCACGTCCGTGGTGGTGGCCATCACGTACCCGTCAAGCCCTTGCGCGGCGCGCGAGCCGCGTGGCTATTCGTCCTGATAGCTAAAGCGCAGCTCGTAGTCGCAGATGTGAAAGATGTCGCCGTCATCGATGCGCTTGTTGTCGATCCGCATGCCCTTGTAGTCGATGCCATTGGTCGAGCCGAGGTCTTTGATATAAAAGGCACCATTGCGGCGGATGATGGCGGCGTGCTTGCGCGAGATGTTGCCGTCTTTGATCGCGAGGTCCGACGTCTTGCTACCGCGCCCGATGATAAATTGATCTTTGGTGATGGGATAGCGTTGCCCGTCGTAGGACAAAAACAACGTGCCAACCTCGCCGACGCCGCTGGCCGCCGCGGCCTGCGCCATGCTGGGCGCGGCCTCCGCCGTACCCTCGGTGTCGGTGCGGGGCACCGGCTGAGCACCGGTTCGCCGCGCGATCGCGGGCGGGTTGGTGAGCGCGGCGCTGCGCGGCGAGGCCACGCGGCCACCTTGCTGCGGCAGGCTCACCGAGGAGCCCGATTGGTAATTTTTTGAGCGCGCGTAGTAGCGCATTGATTCGTTAACTAAATAGTCGACCGAGCAATCAAAATCGGCCGCCATCTGCTCGAACGTCTCCCACAGGACATCCCGGCAGTAGAAATGGCGCATCGTTTTCTTGCTTTGGTCCATCCGTTCCTCGTTCGCGTCTCATCAGAGGCGACTTGCGCCACTCCCCGCCACTCACGCCACATTATTATAGTACATAAAAATCAGGGGCGCGAAAGCAGCCCGGGGGGTGTTCTGCCACTTACCGCGCACTGCGTGGTCAGGGTGCCTCAGCGAGGCGCGCCTTCGCGAACGTGCCCAGGGCGACGGCCTTGCCATTGACTTTGACCATGGCTTGATCGGTTTGCATGCCGCGCAAGACTTGCTGGCAAGCCGCCGCCTCGGAGGCCACCGCCATGCGCGCCGCGCAAAGGCCGAGCCATGAAATTGCCATCCACCGCGTGGTCGCTTGTGGCTGCGAGGCCAAGCGCTGCAATGCCGCGACACCCGGCACGAAGCGACCGCCGTTTGCGGGCGGCTGAGTGCCGGCAGCTGCGAGGCGAGACGCGGCGGCGAGCAAGCTACGCGTCGCGGCAGAGGTTTGCCCTCCGCACTGAACAAGATGGCCCGCCGCGACCCATGTCAGCTCGCCCGCGTCATGATGTATGACAAGTTCCGACATGACGTCGACACATTGAGGCTCCGGTAATTGCGCCAACAACGAGATCGCCTGGGTCGCCGATGTGGCCGACCACGACCCCGCGATCGCGACTTGCGCGAGTTGGGATTGCAAGGTCGCCACCGCCCCCGCAAACGACGCGCCGCGCGCCGACGCCGCAAGCGACGCGCGATGCAGCGCCGCGATCCATCGACCAGGCAGCGTGGCGTCACCGCGTGGCGAGGTTGCCACCTTCCAAATCGCGCGCAACGCCTCCGGTTCACGCGTCGCGGCGACGGCAGCCATGAGCTCGTCACCCAGGCGGACGTAGGCATTCTTTGCCGTTGGGCGCGCGAGCAGTTGTTCAACGGCGAGGCGCATGCGGGGGCCCGCCGGCTCACCGAGCAGCGTCATGACCTCCACCGCGTCATGCGTGCCGAGCCGCGCCCTGGCCTCAAGGCTTGGCGTCGCGTACCAGTCAAGTAGATATTGGTCGATCGTCGCGGCCGTTTGCATCGACGCCATGCCCCGCAGTTCGATCAGCCAATCTTTGGCCTCAACTTGCGCCGCGCCCGGCACATCGTCGGCGCCTGCGACGCGCGCGCTGCCACACACGTTCAACCAGCGGCGCGATCACGCCAAAGCGCTGCGCCGGCGGCAGCGCGGCAAGCGTTGGCAAGACGCGCGCGGCCCCGCCAATCACGAGCAGATTCTCGGCCGCATGCGCGCGCATCGCGGCGCCGGCTTGCGGTGATGAGATCACCTCGGCGAGCTTGCTGGGACCTTGCTCGGTCTGTTTCCACTCATCGAGGCGCTCGTGCGTAACGTCGCCACACGCCGCGATCGCCAACGCGAGCCACACCACCCAAGCGCATCGCGGCACCACGTCGCTACGATACCCCAAATCGGAGGCCGACGGCGCCGCCGCGCGGGTCCATGTGGTAGCGTCATCGCGATGCGACGAACCGATGGGATCGCGCTCGCGTGCGTCGCGGGGCTGCTGGGGTGGTTCGCCGCGGCGACGCCTGCGCTCGCCTCCCCGCTCGGCGACGACATGAACACGGTGTTGCCCTTTTCGGGCCCCGGCGGTGACGGCCCGTCAATGGTGTCGACGAATCCCGCGGGCTTGATGCGCTTGCCGTGGGGCTGGTATCTGCACATCGAAGGCCTGGGGCGCGCTGACCAATACCAGATTCGTCGCGAGCTTACCGATCCGCTGGATGGCAGCACGTCGACGAGGTCACACAACGACACGCCGTTGTCGTGGGGCACGTCGATCTCATTTGTCATTGCCTCGCGACGCGCATCGGTGGCGTTTCGCGGCCCGCACGTCGCACCCGCGCAGCGATCACCGACCGGCGCGGCGCTCGATCCCTTTGCCAACAACAGCCAGCTGCAGACGATTTCTTGGGCGGGCGGCGCGGTGAGCATTGCGCCCATTTCGCGGCTGCTAATTGGTGTGCTAGTCGAACTCACCCAAACCCGCGCCAGGCTGCGGTTTGCGACCGACACCGCCCTGATGGCCGGCCGCGACCCGCTGACCGGCCTGGGTAGCCAGTGTGGTGGCGAGCGGTGCGGGCTGGAGCATCCGCAGGCGATGTCGGCGATCGATATCGATGTGAGCAGCCGCGACGTCAATTGGGCCTTTACGCTTGGCACCCAACTGCGCCTCGGCAACGCGTCGTGGCTCGGCCTTTCCTATCGCATCCCACCGGGCGGCTTCAGCTCGGACGTCGTGCTATCAGGCGACGCCACCATCGCCTCCGCGCCGCGTGATGGCGATATCTCGACGGCGACCAGCGCCCGCGTTAAGCTCTACATGCCGCACTGGCTGACGTTGTCGTACAGCACCCAACTGCGCCCGACCCTTACCGGCCTGGTCGACCTAAGGCTCTCGTATAACGAACGCGCTGGCGACTATGATATCCGTTTGTTTGGCAATGGCTACCCCGAAGACCGCGGTTGGCTCAATCGCTATAGCGGCCTGCGCGACGCCATGCGGCTCTCGTTTGGCGTTGAGCGCGCCGATACGGGGCAACGCCTTATCGCGGGCGGCCGCCTCACGTTTGATTCCGGCGCCACGAGCAAGGCCAACCTCGCTCCGACGAGATTAGAGCCCCCTAGCCTCACGCTGGCCGCGGCCGCGCGCTTGCGCATCACGCCGTATGTCGTCTTCGAGCTCGACTACGGCCTGCGTGCCTATCGCCCGACGAACGTCACGCGCAGCAACTACGACCCAAGCGATGCCATCGCCTGCCAAGACAGCGGTTACGATTACACGCGCGCGGCCTGCGGCAAGTTTAGAGACGGCTTTGCGATCGGCGCCGGCGCGGGCGACTATGAGCGCTATACCCATCTGCTGCGCGCCAGCCTGCGCCTCACCCTGCGGTAGTCGTGATATAACGCCACATGGCCGGCCTTGCGCTCGACACCACCTCCTTGCTCGGCAGCGCGACGGTTCGCCGCTATAAGCTCGACAACGGCCTTAAGCTCATAGCCCTGATCGACCGCGGCGCGCCCATCGTCGCCTATCAGACGTGGTTTGGCGTTGGCTCAAGCAACGAGGTGCCCGGTGCGACGGGCCTTGCCCATCTCTTCGAACACCTCATGTTTTCCCGCACCGAGGCGACGCAGGCCGGTGAATTCGACCGCCTCGTCGAAGGCATCGGCGGCGACTCCAATGCCGCCACGTGGGTCGATTGGACCTATTATCGCCTGACCCTGCCGGCGGCCCAATTGCCGCTCGCGGTGCGCCTCGAATCTGAGCGCATGTCGCGGCTTGTGCTCGACGCCGAGACCGTAGAGACCGAGCGCAGCGTGGTCATGAACGAACGCCGCGAACGCGTCGAGGACGACGTCGATGGCTGGATGGATGAGACCATGATGGCGCAGCTCTTCACGCGGCACCCTTACCACTGGCCCACCATCGGCTGGATGCGTGACATTAAAGACGTCCCGCTGGGCACCATTCGCGAGTTCTATCGCACGTGGTACGTGCCCAACAACGCGACCATCGTCGTCGCCGGCGATTTTGATATTGACCACCTTGGCAACCTGCTTGAGACTGCCTACGGGCATTTGCCGGCGCGCCCGCTGCCGCCCCTTGTCGATGCCGCCGAGGCGCCGCTTGCGGGCCATGGCCAGCACGTCGCGCACAAGCCGGTGACAAATGCGCGCGTCTTGCTTGGCTATCGCGCGTGTCCGCAGCGCCATGCCGACTGGGCCGCGCTAGAGATTATGTCGACGCTGCTCGCAGGCGGTCCCTCGTCGCTGCTGTATCGCGACCTCGTTATTACGCGCGAACTCGCCTCGTCCGTCGACACGCAGATGCTGCCGTTTCGCCATCCCGGCGCGTTTCGGATCTCGGCGACGTGCATGGAACAGACAACGCCGCAGGCGCTGTGCGAGGCCATCGAGGCAAAGCTGGCGAGCCTGGCCGCCGGTGACCTCGTGGCGGCCGACGTCGAACGCGCCAAGAATCTCACCGAGACGGCCTTTTGGAATTCGCTGGCCGACCTTGACGGCAAGGCCGAGGCGTTGGGGCATTTCGAAACCTCCATGGGCGATTTCCGCGAGCTCATGGGCATGTCTGAACGCCTAGCCGCGGTGACGCCCGCCGATCTGATCCGCGTCGCGTCGACATACCTTCGCCACGACAACGCCGTGAGCGTGCTGGCCTTGCCCAGCGGCGATGAACCAGATGAGGAAGCCGACGAGGCGGTGACTACCACCCAGGAGCCCCTGCCATGAATACGCCAACGTATGACCGCGTCGGCGATTGTGAGCTTGTGTTCGAAGAGCAACACGATACCCAGCTGGTGTGGATTGATATCGCGATGCGCGGGGGCGCGGCGAGGGACCCGGCGGGCAGTGATGGCCTGCATCGCCACGCCGCCCTCTTGGCGCGACGAGGCGCGGGGTCACGCGACCGCCAAGCGCTTGATGCGGCGATTGACCAACTCGGCGCCAGCGTCGATATCGGCGTCGGGCGCGACATGACCTCGATTTCGGCCGTCGTGCTGGCGCGCCAAATGGAGCCGCTTGCCGATATACTAGCCGACTTTATCGCGCAGCCCTTATTTGCGCAGGACGAGCACGGGCGTCTGCTTCGCGAAACGCCGCAAGTGCTCGGTGAGGTCCGCGACGACGATGCGTCGCTCTCGAGCCGGTGGTTTGACGCGCTCGTCGCGCCGGGCCACCCGTATGCACGTACCTCGCTGGGGACCGAAGCGTCGCTCCAGACATTTACCGCCGAGGCGGCGCGCGAGTTGTGGCGTGCCGAGTGCGTGCGCGGCAACGTAGTCATCGGCATTTCGGGTGCGCCAAGCGCTTCGCAGGCGGTGGCGTTAGCGCAGCGCCTCACCGCTGCGATGCCCGCCGGCCCTGCACCGGCGTCACCGGCTTTGCCATATCTGGCCCCCACCTCGCCGCGCGTCGTGCTCGTCAACAAGCCGCAACGCACGCAAGCGCAGCTGCGCATCGGCCACATGATGCCTCGTTGGGGCGATGAGGCCCATGGCGACTCGCCCGCCTTGGCCGTGATCGAGGCAGCCTTTGGCGGCATGTTTAGCTCGCGCCTAATGCAAGAGATTCGCGTCAAGCGCGGGTGGAGCTATGGCGCGGGTTGCTCTATTCGGCGCTCGGCAGGGCCTCACTGGTTTGAGATCGGCATGGCCTGCGATATCGAGATGGCGGTGCAGGCGACGACGTTGGTGCAGGAAATGTTTGCCCAATTGCGCGCCGAGGGGCTGACGGCGAGCGAGCTAGCGTTTACCAAAGACTACCTCGACGGCTCGATCCCATTCCATTTCGCGACCGCGCGCCAGCGCGTCCAGCTTGGCGTGCGCGATCTCATGTTTGGGCTGCCTCGGGGCTTTGGCTATCAACTGCGCGAGCAGATTCGCGCCGTGACGGCCGACGACATCGCGCGCGCGCTGACGTGGTTCTATCCCGCCGCCGCGCTCACGCTCATGGTCGCCTCGGCGCCTACGGTCGCCGCTGACCTCGCGGCACAGACACAGACCCCACCCGAGGTGGTCGAGTTCGACGCGTACTAAGTTCCGCGGCGCGCCCACTTGCCGGTCATCCATCTATCTGCGAGCAGGAAGACACGTGCGCCACCTGCCGATCACGCTCTAGTCGTGCGCGGGCGCCAAGCGCCATTGGTGGCCGGCTAGGCCGACCTCCGAGACGTCGGAAATTTTCACATCACCCGCCGCGTCTACGGAGCAGGTAATCACGACCGCGACCGCCGCCGCAACAAGCTGGCGCACGCTCGCGGCGTCAACGCTGCGCCCTACCGCGGCCAACGCGGTAAGGCGGTCGAGCCCTTCGACGGCGTTCACCGCCGTCCACGCGAGCACGCCGCCGTCTACCGCCGTGGTCATTGCGGCCAACACCGCCATGGTCTCAAGCCCGGGGTCGACGACGACCAGCCTATCGGGCCGCAACGCCAGCGCGGCACCCAAGATCGCGGCGCTCTCCTGCCCACGGCGTTCCAGCGCGATGTGATTGGCGCGCGTGATGCTGAGATCGCCGGCATCTTCGATGCTGACCAACCGCTCGCCGCTAGTGGTCTCCGCCAGCAGCGCGCCGACCACGGAGATGCGCGCCGAGGCGACCGGGCCGACGACGCCAATTGTCCGTCTTTCGGATATGGCGACGCGAAGAAATTGTGCAGCGGTTGCGGACAAGGCACCGTGGGCGGTGAGTTCGTCTAGGCGACGCACGCCCTGCCGCGTCTTGCGGACGGCCCCCGCGACATGCGGCGATGCCGGCGGCATGACGGCCGTGAGCCGCACCCCGCTGCGCAGCGGGACGTCGATCATGCCCAGCTGCCAGGGGATGCCAAACGCCGTGGCGATGCGTTCGAGAATGCGCCGCAGGGCATCTTCGCTCGAAAAGGCGCGCCCCGGCGCCAGCCATTTGTCGGCGCGGCGAATCGCGAGGCTATCGTAGCGATCAAAGGTCACGGCATCGACCGTCTCATCGCTAAGATACTCTTCGAGCAGGCCCCACCCCATCACCTCATTGAGCGCATCGCGCCCGAGCTGATCGGTATCGACGTTCGCCGCCCCAAACGACCCCGCGCGGCTGGCGGCACCAACCGCCTCGCCTACGGCGCGCTCGGCTCGCTGCCAAAGTGCTTCTTCCGCGAGCTGCGCCGGCGACAAGCCATCGATGCCGAGCGCGACGCAGATCTGCTCAACGATTTGCTGCTGCACCGCGAGCACTGCTTGCGCTTCGTGGCTGATGGGCGGCACGAAAAATCCGCGCGGCATCAATTCGCGCTGCGCGGTCGAACGCCGCGGGCGTGGAGCCAATACGGGCGGCGCGCCAAGCGCTAGCCCCTCATTGCCGATGGACGCCAAGGGCACCGCCGGCGTCGGCACGCTCAGGCGCGGTGCGGGCGCGCTGGCCACGGGGCCCGAGGTTGGCGGCACAAACGGATCGTACGGCGCCGCGGCTGGCGCCGGCGAGCCGCCGGGGAATCCTGGAATCGCGCCGCGGGGCTCGACGCGTGGCAACGCCGCACGGCCCGGCTCAACACCAGGCATTGGTCCCGGTTGCGCCAAGGAATCTGCCCTTGGAAAAGGTGCGGCGACGGCAGCCGGGCTGCTAACACTCGGCGAGCGCGCGCCTGACGCAAACCCCGGAGGTGGCGGCAAGCCAGATGCCCCGGGGGGGGGCGGCGCGGATTCGAACCTTGGTGGCGCAGGCTCAACTGGACGCGGCGCGCTGGGGAGCGCCCGCATGGGTGCGGGGGCGTCTTGCGAGACCGGCTCGATCTCGAGCAGACCGCTGGCGTTCATGCCCAAATCAATTTCGTCACCGACCTCGTCGACCGGCGGCGTGACCTGCGATGGATTATCCGCCTGCTCCCAGCCGAGCGACTCTTTGGGCTCGTCGGGAACTTCTTCGACCGTAAGGATGTAGTCGCCAATATAGATCTTGTCGGCGCTGCGGACGACGAGTGGGCTGGTGATTTTGCGACCGTTGACGTAGGTGCCGTTGGTGCTCTTGTGGTCGCTGACCACGATCTTGCCATTGCCTAGCTGAATGCGCGCGTGCCGCTTGGAGACATTGCCTTTGGGCAACACGATGTCATTGCCCTGCACGCGGCCAACGATGACCTCGGACTTGTCAAACACGAGCCTGCGCGCCTCGCCGCCTTTTTCTTGCAATACGATCGCGATCATCGGTCCCCTAACAGCCCGCCTGGACGTCCATGCGGGGCCAATTGAAATGGTACGGGGCCACCTGAGCACGGGTCAAGTTTGGCGCGCATCCGAGCGACATCGACCCGCGCCGGCCCACGGACATGCGCCTACATGTCTACTTATTGATTCGCTCGCGCGGCGCTCGCCGCGTTACTCGCTAGTGAATGAATTGGCCAAAGCGTTCGAGCCGCAGGCCGCTCGGTTCGCCGCGAGACCAAAACACAAAAATGGCCTTGCCCTTGATCGCCGCAAACGGCACCGGCCCCCAAAAGCGCGAGTCGTTGGAGTGATCGCGATTGTCGCCCATCGCGAACACGTGCCCGGGCGGAACTTTGTAGTGATAGCGCGGCCCGCATGGATCTTCGCTCACCTGTGCGGCGGGCTCATAGGTGCCGATGACGCCGCGATCTTTGGTGACGACGTCGACCCCCTTGCGTTGTTCGGTGCATTGAAAACGCGCGGGCGTGCTGGCGGCAGGCGCGGCGTGCGGCAACGCTGGAAAGTCAGAACTGAGGCTGATATATGGCTCGGTGGGCGCGTCGAGGCGCCCGGCGTCGTAGTTGGTGTCATACACGACGTCGCCGAGCTTTTCGCGATAACGCGTGCATGGACACCGAGACCACGAATCCGACACGCGCATGCAATCATCGCGTCCGAACTCGCTGGTGTCATAGAATTCGCAGACGCCGTCCTGCCGCAGCTGCGGGATGGCCTCGCCGTTGACATACAGCTTGCTGCAGCGCATCTCGACCGTATCGCCCGGTAGCGCCACGACCCGCTTGATAAAATTGCGACCGTCGCATGGGTAATTAAACACCACCACCTCGCCTCGCGCGGGCGCGCGGAGGTCAAATAGCCGCGTGTCGGTAAACGGCACGCGTGGCCCATAGACGAATTTATTGACGAAAAGGTAATCGCCAATCTCACGGGTTGGGATCATCGAGCTCGAGGGAATCTTAAACGCCTCGACGACAAAGAGCCGAAGCAAAATGGCCACCGTGAGCGCGGTGCCTACCGCCTCAAACAGCTCGCGCGCAAATGATACGGGCATCGCCGCATGCTCAGCATCGAGCAGGCCATCGAGCAAGGGCAACAGCCGCCGGGTTAGGGCCAGGTCCCCGGCCGCGAGCGCCGTCTCGAGCTCGTCGCGCGCGGCGACGAGCGAGGCGCGATCGGCGAGCTTGCCGGAGCGCCCGAGCAGACGCCCCGTCTTGCGCAACAAGGCCGTTGCCTCGCGCACCACGTGCTTGTCGAGCTGGGCGGGTCTCATGGCTCCTAATCCACCTTTAAGACGACGAGAAACGCCTCTTGCGGCAGCTCCACCGAGCCGACCGACTTCATGCGCTTCTTGCCTTCCTTCTGCTTATCCAGCAGCTTGCGCTTGCGCGAAATGTCGCCGCCATAGCACTTGGCCGTGACGTCCTTGCGGATGGCCTTGACGGTCACCCGGCTGATGATGCGGCTGCCGATGGCCGCCTGAATCGCGACGTCAAACATTTGCCGCGGCACGACTTCCTTCATTTTGTTGCACAGCTCGACACCCCGGTGATACGCGGTGTCGCGGTGCGAAATCACGCTCAGCGCATCGACGCGCTCGCCATTGACCAAGACGTCGAGCCGCACCAAGTCGGCTTCGTGCATGCCGAGCGGTTCGTAGTCGAGCGACGCATAGCCGCGAGAAATCGTCTTGAGCTTGTCGTAGAAGCCAAACACGATTTCTCCCAGCGGCAGCTCATAGACCACGCGGACGCGGCCGTTTGAATCATAATGAATATCTTTTTGCATGCCGCGTCGCGACTGACACAGCTGCACGATCGGCCCGACATACTCCTGCGGCACGTGCACCGTCGCGGTCACCACTGGCTCGGTAATAGATTGGTATTTGCCGTTGTCGGGCAAGTGCGCCGGGTTGTCGATCTTGATGGTCTCGCCGTTTGGCAGGAGCACTTCGTATTTCACCGAGGGCGCGGTGGTGATGAGGTTGATATTGAATTCGCGTTCCAGACGTTCCTGGATGATTTCCATGTGGAGCAGGCCCAAAAAGCCGCAGCGAAAGCCAAAGCCAAGCGCCGCCGACGATTCAGGTTCGTACGTTACCACGCCGTCGTTGAGCACCAACTTGCCCAGCGCGTCTTTGAGGGGCTGATAGTCGCCCGCCTCAACCGGAAAAAGCCCCGCATGCACCATGGGCTGAACTTGCTTAAACCCAGGCAGCGGCGCCGCGCATGGTCGTTCGTGATCGGTGACGGTATCGCCGACGCGGGCGTGGCTGATGTCTTTGATCTGCGCCGCGATGATGCCGACCTGCCCGGCGCCCAGCTCGTCGATTTCGGTGGTTTGCGGCCGCCGCACCGCGATCATGGTGCAGTCATAAACCTGATTGGTGGCCCAAAACCTCAGCTTTTGGCCGCGCTTGATGGTGCCCGAGATGACCCGAATTAAGACCACGACGCCACGGAACGAATCGTACCAGCTATCGAAAATAAGGGCCTGTAGCGGATCTTCATCGCGCCCCTTGGGGGGCGGAATCCGCGCGACGACCGCCTCCAGCATGTCGACGATGCCGATGCCCGATTTAGCCGACACGAGGAGCGCGTTGCTCGAATCGATGCCGATGGTCTCTTCGATTTGCTGCTTGACGAAATCCGGGCGCGCGACCGGCAGATCGATCTTGTTGAGCACCGGGATGATTTCGAGGTTGTTGTCGAGCGCGACATAGACGTTGGCCAGGGTCTGCGCCTCGACGCCCTGCGCCGCGTCGACGACCAGCAGCGCGCCTTCGCACGCGGCCAGGCTGCGCGAGACCTCATAGTGAAAGTCGACGTGACCTGGCGTGTCGATGAGATGAAATTGGTAGACGAGGCCGTCCTTGGCCTCGTAATGCAGCTGTACCGATTGCGCCTTGATCGTGATCCCGCGCTCGCGCTCGAGGTCCATGTTATCGAGCATCTGCGCCTGCTTTTCGCGATCGGTGACCGCGCCACACGTGTCGAGGACGCGATCAGCCAACGTCGTCTTGCCATGGTCAATATGGGCAATGATCGAGAAATTGCGGATCCGTTCCTTGGGAAAGGACATAAGGGAAGCGACGTGTAGCACAATTCCCCGCCCACGACCGGCCAGATCGGCAATAATGCCGCACACTTCCCTATGCCCATGGCGGGCGCAAGGCTTGCTACGATGGCCCGCGGTGCGTATGCTCGGAGGCATGATAACCCCCGATGCGGCTGCCGCCCGCCGGCCCGCGCCATGCGGGTGGCGCCACGCCCTGCTGGCCTGCGCCGCGCTGGTCGCGCTTACGACGACCGCTGCCGGCTGCAAGAAAAAGGGCAAAGGCACGACGCCCTCTGATGCGACCTCGACGTCGGCGTCCAAGGTCGACCCGACGTTGTGCGAAGTTGAAGGTAAAAACGTGGTCAGCTACGACCTAAATCGCGATGGCAAGCCCGACGTGTGGCGCCTCTACAAGTCGGAGAAGGCCGGGGATACCACCGCTGAGGTGCTGACCTGCCGCCAGGTCGATCTAGACCACGACGGGCGTAAAGACATGGTGATCGCCTTTGCGCGCAACGGCCAGCCGCTCTACGAGAAAATTGATTTCGACTGGGACGGCAAGTTTGACGTCAGCGCGATCTACGATCCAAAAACCGGCAAGTATGCTGAGGTCGAACGCGACACCAACTTCGATGGCAAATACGATCTAAAGGAGCTCTACGACGCGTCGGGCGCCCTCGAAAGCGTCCGCCGCGATCGCGATGGCAACGGCGAGCCTGACATGTGGGAGCAGTATGAGGGCGGCCTGCTCGTCGCGATTTTGTATGATGACGACAACGACACCAAGGTCGACCGCCGCGAGGAAGCGCCGGGGTCGCGCAAGAAAATAGACATGCCCGATATCGACACCAGCACGGCCGAGTCCGTCGTGCCCGCGACGCCCTAGCCCGGCGCAGCCCGCGCAATTCGTGCACGCCGCGGACGATCCGCGAGCCCGGGAACTTGCCATGTGTCACTTTTGCCTGCAAATTGCACGGTCACCATGATGTGGTTTTGGATTGGCTATTTTGTCTTCGTCGCATGCCTGCTGGCGCTCGACCTCGGCGTGCTCAACAAGGGCAACAAGGAGCCTACCTTACAAAGCGCCACGGCGTGGACCGCGGGCTGGGTCTCGCTGGGCCTTGGCTTCGCGGTGTTTGTCTACGCCATGTATGACAACCACTGGATGGGCGCGGGCCTCGCCGCGGACGGCACGGTCAAGCTGACCGGTGGCGACGCGGCGATCACGTATATCTCGGCCTACCTGCTCGAAGAGGCGCTCAGCGTCGACAACATCTTCGTCATCTCGCTGCTGTTCTCCCAGTATCGCGTCGAACCCAAGTACCAACACCGCGTGCTTTTTTGGGGCATCATCGGCGCGGTCGTCTTTCGCGTGCTGATGCTCACCGGCGGCGCGTGGCTGGTTAAGTCGTTTGATTGGGTCTTCTACTTTTTTGGCGCCTACCTCGCCTACGCGGGCCTTAAGCTGTTCAAGGACGAGGAGGCCGGGGACGCCCCCGAGAGCCCCATGGACAAGAGCCTCGTCGTGCGGGTGCTGCGCAAGGTGGTCAACATCACCGACAAGCCGCATGACGGCAAATTCCGCATCGACGTGGGCGATGGCACCCGTGCCCTCACCTCGCTCGCGATTTGCCTGATCGCGGTAGAGCTCACCGACTTGGTGTTTGCGCTCGATTCAATCCCGGCGGTGCTGGCGATCAGCAACGAGACCTTCATCATGGTGACGAGCAACATCTTTGCCATCATGGGCCTGCGCTCGCTCTACTTCGTGCTCGCGGGCGCGATGAGCAAGTTCCACTATCTCAAATACGCGCTCGCAGTTTTGCTCATTCTCATTGGCGCCAAGCTGATCATGCACCATCACTACAAGCTGCCCCACGTGTGGTCGTTGACCGCGATCGTCGTCATCCTCGCGGCTGGCGTCGTGACCTCAATCATCTCAACGCGCCGCCAACAGCCACACTAGCGTCGTTTGCTCGGTTTCGGCCCAGTGCCGCTTATAGGCCATCTCGCCGCCTAGGTCGTAGCGGGTCGCACCTTCCGCGATCACCGCTTCGATGGTAAGGCGTTGACATAGGCCACCTGGCGAGAGCGCGGCAAACGCGGGATCAAAACTAAACTGAAACCCGCGGTAGGTGCCGCCCAAAAGGCCGCCAAAAATATAGGCGATATCGCGTGCGTCGCGGCGCAAAAATCCAAGCCGCGCCTGGCCACGGCAGGCCAACCGCCAGAGCAAGTCGCGATACATCTCGCGCATGGGCGACTCGGTCAGCCCGCTCCCGGCCTGCCCCTTCCAACTCGTGGCCTCAATCGCCAGCATGCGGTCGTACAGCGCGTCGGCCTGCGCCGGCGTTGGCGTGAGATGCACCATGGCAAGACTGCCATCGCCACGCGCGGCATCCCAGCGCCGCCATTGCTTGCGCAGGCCGCGTGACCGCCGCGCAAGATACCCATCGATGCCGCCGGCGAGTGAGGCGACATGGCGCAGCGTCGTCCCGATGAGCTCGCGGCGAAAGGGCGCGAACGCCGTGGCCACTGCCTGCTGCCACACGCCTGTCTGCGGCATACCGCCAAGCAAGCAGACGTTCCAATCTGCGCGCGATCGCAGCGTGCTAGCCGCCAGCTCGCAGGCCAAGGCGACGTTGGACCCTACGATCGGGCTCGCAAAGCCCCACGCCAGCTCCATTGGCTCAAGCGTCGTCAGGCCGCGCCCCTCTGAGCGCGCCACGACGAACTGGGCGTCGCCCTCGGCATACGCCGCCACCACGCCGGTTGGATCAAAGGCGTGGCGCGCCGCGAGGCCCCACGACGCGGATGAGCACATCACATCGATGTCAGGCGTCTGGCGCACCAAGGCGTCAAAGGCCTGGCCCTGGTCCGCAAAAGGCGGCCAGGGCTCGCTGACATCAGCGCGTTGCATGGGAGCACCTATGTAGCAGACTTGCCGCTGGCGTGACATCTAAGGCGCAATTGCGTAGACTGCGCCGCGATGAGCAACCCCGCAGCGGTCACCAAGCTAACCTTTGGTGAGACGACCATCCACCTGCTGGGAACCGCCCACGTCTCAGCGCAAAGCGTCCAAGAGGCCAAGGACCTCATCGAGGCCGTCCGCCCCGACGTGGTGTGCGTCGAGCTTTGCCAGGGCCGCGCCGACGCGCTCGCCAAAGAAAATGCCTTTCGCGACCTCGACGTCTTTAGGGTGATCAAAGATGGCAAGACGTTATTCTTGTTGTCCCATCTCGCGCTGTCGGCCTATCAGCGGCGCATGGGCGCCGAGCTGGGCGTGCGGCCAGGCGCCGAGATGATCGGCGCGATGGAGGCCGCGCATGCCGCGGGCGCCACGGTTGCGCTGGTCGATCGCGACGTCAACACGACCTTGCGCCGCACGTGGGGCAACCTCAGCTTTTGGACCAAGTCCCGGCTGCTTGCCGAGCTAACCTTTGGCGGCGATGAAAAGGGGCAGGTCAACGCCGCGGAGATCGAGCGGCTCAAGGAAACCAAGGCGCTCTCCGAGCTGCTCGAGGAATTCTCCAAGGCGCTCCCCGAGGTCAAGGCCCCGCTCATCGATGAGCGCGATCGCTATATGGTCAGCAAGATCAAAGAAGCCAGCGTCGGCCATAAGCAAGTCGTCGCCGTGGTGGGCGCGGCGCATGTGCCGGGCATGACGCGCGCGATGAACGAAACCGTCGACCGTGAGGCGCTCGAGATTATTCCCCCGGCCGCGCTGTGGTGGCGCATCGCGCAGTGGGCGGTGCCTGGGCTCTTGGTGGCGGTCATGATCGCAACGTTTTTCATGATGGATGCCGGTACCGCCGCGCGCTCTATCCTGGACTGGGTGCTGCCAACGTCCATCGCCGCCGCCGCGCTCACGGCGTTGGCCGGCGGCCGCCTGTTGTCGGTGCTGACCGCCTTTGTCGTGGCCCCCATCGCCGCCATTCACCCCTTGCTCGGCACCGCCATGGTCGTCGGGCTGGTGGAAGCGTACGTGCGCAAGCCGACCGTCCGCGATTGCGAACGCATCCCGGACGATACTCTTACGTTTGCTGGTTTCTGGCGCAATACCGTCACCCACATCCTCATCGTCGCCGTCGCCTCGGGCCTTGGCACCGCGATTGGATTTTGGCCTGGCATGGTGTCCTACCTCGCAGGCGTTTTTTAACGCGGGTGGTCCGCATTGACCGTCAGGTGGGCGCACGTGTCTTCCTGCTCGCAGATAGATGGTGGACCGGCAGGTGGCGCACGTATCTTCCTGCTCGCAGATAGCGGCCCTCCGGAGCGCCGCGTGACCACTGTGGTATCCACATCCCTCGGTGCTACACACACCGCCCTGCAATCTATGCTCGCGGAAGAAACGTGCGCCACCTGCCGGTAAGGTAGCGCGCAGAAGCGGTGTGCGAGACATGTTCGGATCAGAGCGTTTCGCGAAGGCACGATGGCACCTGGCGCGGGCTCGCACTTCCTCCTGAGCGCAAGGCGTTACGAGCAGCGCGAGTAGCCGTAGCTCTGAGACGAAGCATGTGCTCGCACGCCGCGGACCTGTTGGCTAACTACCCTTAGACAAGGATGTCGAGCAGCTGCAGGCGCGTGAGATAGCCTTCGAAGGCGGCGCCAAATTCTTCAATGAGCAAATCGAGCTCGATGGTGACCCGCTGCGATAGGGCACGGATCACGCGGCCGCTTACCGGAATCTCGGCACCGGCGAGATCGAGCACACCCGTCAGCCAATCGTCGACCGACGGCACCGGCGCCGTCTTGGGCCACTGCACCGAGAAGTGTGTGCGCGAGAGTTCGAGCACGGTAAGCGCGCCCGATTCGGTGCGCAAGCTGGCCGCGAGCGCGGGCGGCGGCTCGACGCGGTAGTTGATGCGCCGATTGTTGGAAATCAGCACGTCGAGCGCGTCGTGCACCGGCGCGGAGAGCGGCGTTTCTGGCGCATCAAGCACGAGTTCGCGCAGTTTTTTGAGCTGTTTTTGGGTACGCACCAGGTTGGTCCGCATGTCGGCCATGCGGCGCTGATCGCGCTGAACCTTGTCGGCGACCACCCCAAGCAAATTAACCAGGAAGCGCAGCCCCATCTCCTGCTGCTCGCGAAAAAAGGCCTGCAGCTTGGCGGCGTCCATGGCCCACACCGTCGCCTCGCCATCGACCGAGGCCCGACACGTTCGCCCAAGGTTGGTCAGCGCGCCAAGCTCGCCAATGAGCGCCGGGGGGCGCAGGCGGTAGATGTCGTCGCCCGGCCGGTCGAGTAAAACCTCGCCTGAGGTCAAAAGATAAAACGACATGGCCGGCTCGCCAACGTCAAAAATGAGGTCGGCAGTGTTTTCCTTTTGCCACAGCCCGGCAGGCACAAACAAGGCGGCCACGGCTTCGAGCTCGCTGTCACCAAACCCCGAAAACAGGGGGATGGTCTTGATATCGCTGATGCTGGGGCGCGCCGACATGACCGGACGATACACGAATTCCACCGGCCGTGCAGCCCGCGGTCACCCGGCGTAGTCAGCCATGGGCGGGCAGGTGCACATCAAGTTGCGATCGCCGTAGGCATTATCGACTCGCGCGACCGCTGGCCAGTATTTTTGCTCGCGCAAGTAGGGCAAAGGATACGCCGCCTGTTCGCGCGTGTAGGGGTGATCCCACGCCGTCGCGGTCACGGCCGCGGCGGTGTGAGGCGCCATTTTAAGGGGATTATTGGCCTTGTCGGCCTGTCCACTTTCGATGGCCGCGACCTCCCCGCGTATCGCGATGAGCGCGTCGCAAAAGCGATCGAGCTCTTGCTTGGATTCGCTTTCGGTTGGCTCGATCATCAGCGTGCCGGGCACCGGGAAGGACATGGTCGGGGCGTGGAAGCCGTAATCCATCAGGCGCTTGGCGATGTCCTCGGCTTCGATGCCCGCTGATTTTTTTAAGCCGCGACAATCGAGAATAAACTCATGCGCGACGCGGCCCTTGGCGCCGCGATAGAGCACGGGATAGTGCGCGCCCAGCCGCTGCGCCATGTAGTTGGCGTTTAGGATCGCAACCTCGGTGGCGAGGCGCAAGCCATCGCCGCCCATCATCGCGATGTACGAAAATGAAATCGGCAAGATCGACGCCGAGCCAAGCGGCGCCGCCGAAACCGGCCCCACGGCGCCATCGCCCGCGGTTGGGTGCCGCGGCAGAAGGGCGCCAACGCCGCGGTGACGCCGATGGGGCCCATGCCTGGGCCGCCGCCCCCATGCGGAATGCAAAACGTCTTGTGCAGATTGAGATGGCACACGTCCGCGCCAATATCGGCGGGCCGACACAGCCCGACCTGCGCGTTCATGTTGGCACCGTCCATGTAGACCAGGCCGCCATGCCCGTGCACGAGCTCACATAGCTCTTTGATGTTTTCTTCGAAGACCCCGTGCGTCGACGGGTAGGTCACCATGACCGCGGCGAGGCGCGCGCTATGCGTGGCGGCTTTGGCGGCGAAGTCTGCCATGTCGATGGTGCCATCACTTGCGACCGCGACGGGCACCACATGCATCCCGGCCATGACGGCGCTGGCGGGATTGGTGCCGTGCGCCGAGTTGGGAATTAGGCAGACGTTGCGGTCCCCCTGCCCCGCCGCGAGGTGGAAGCCGCGGATAGCCAAGAGGCCCGCGTATTCGCCCTGCGCGCCGGAATTTGGCTGAAGCGACACTGCCGCAAACCCGGTGATCTCTTTGAGCCACGTCGCGAGTTGGGTGCAGAGCGCGGTATAGCCGGCCGCCTGCCCCGCCGGCGCGTACGGATGCAGCATCGAAAACTCCGGCCAGGTAACCGGCAACATTTCTGAGGTGGCGTTGAGTTTCATGGTGCAGGAGCCCAGCGCGATCATCGAGGTGGTGAGCGAGAGGTCCTTGCGTTCGAGACGGCTGATGTAGCGCAGCATGTCGTGTTCGCTGCGATAGCGATGAAACGTCGGGTGGGTCAAAAATGCGCTGCGGCGCGCGACGGCGGGCGCGAGCTGATCGCGGGTCGCGGCGAGCATGGGTTGCAAGTCAGGCGCCTCGCGGCCGGTAAACGCGGCGACAACATCCTCAACGTCCGAGAGCACCGTGGTCTCATCGAGGGCCACGCCGAGGCCATCGGGGTAGATGCGAAGATTGATCCCTGCCTCGCGCGCCCGCGCGACAACTTGCTCACGCGCGCTCGCCGCAAGGCCAACCTTGATCGTGTCAAAAAACGTGCCGCCATCCACCGGCAAGCCCGCGCCTTTGAGGGCACCCGCCAGCACCACGGCGAAATGATGCGTACGCCGCGCGATGGCGGTGAGCCCGTCGGGCCCGTGATAGACCGCATACATAGAGGCCATCACCGCGAGCAGCACCTGCGCGGTGCAGATGTTGGACGTGGCCTTTTCGCGGCGAATGTGTTGCTCGCGGGTTTGTAGCGCCAAGCGGTAGGCGGGTTGACCGCTCGCGTCGCGCGAAACGCCAATTATGCGCCCCGGCATTTGGCGGCGAAATTCTTCTCGCGTCGCCATGAAGGCGGCGTGTGGCCCGCCAAACCCCATCGGCACGCCAAAGCGCTGCGCCGATCCAATCGCGATATCCGCGCCCATTTCGCCCGGGGCCTCGAGCAGGCAGAGGGCCAACAGATCGGTGGCGACGGCGACGTGCGCGCCGCGCGACTTGCACTGCGCAATCATGGCGCGCAAATCATCGACGCGCCCGGTGGTGGTTGGATACGCCAACAAAACGCCGGCCACGTCATCGGTTACCGCCGCGCCGAGGTCGGACTGCGGCACCACCGTCACCTTTACGGCAAGCGGCTCGGCACGCGTCTTGATTACCTCGATCACTTGTGGATGGCAGCCATCGCTAACCAGCACGTGCGTCCGCTTGCGATCATGCGCCTCGATGCACATGTTGAGCGCCTCGGCGGCCGCCGTGGCCTCATCGAGCAGCGATGCATTGGCCAGCGGCAGCCCGGTTAGGTCCGCGACCAGCGTCTGATAATTCACCAGCGCCTCGAGCCGGCCTTGCGAAATCTCGGCCTGATACGGCGTATAGGCCGTATACCAGCCTGGATTTTCCAAGACGTTGCGCAAGATCACCGCCGGCGTGTGGCAGGCATAGTAGCCCTGCCCGATATACGAGCGATAGAGTTCGTTCTCGGCGGCATAGCTCTGCAGCACATGCACCAAGTCGCTCTCAGAAATCGCATCGCCGGTCGCCAGCGGCTGCGCCATGCGAATCGATTGTGGCACCGTGTCGGCGATGAGCTGCGGCAGCGAGGCATACCCCAGCGTCGTGAGCATGGCGTCAATATCGGCGACGCGTGGACCAATATGGCGGGAGACAAACGCTGAGAAACGCTCGGAGGTGGTCACCCCCAAGGTTTACTGCGTTTGCCCAGACTTGGCAGGGGCCCGAACGCTAAAATCGAAGGCCAACGCCGGCGCCGACGGAAATAAAAACATCGCGTGCGCCCGCGACATCTTGGGTCGCGAGATCTCCATCACGGCCGCTGGTCTGCTCCGCGCCCGCCTCGAAATCAAACCCGAGCAAGGCGGCGTTGGCGGCCAGCCGAATCAGCACGCGCTTGGTCACGGCGATGTTGACCGCAAGGTCGCCCTGGCCGCCCGTGATCTTTGATCGCCCGTATTCTTGCGGCGTCTGAATGTCGCCGGCCTTGAGTACCAAAAAGAAGCGTCCACCTACCGAAAGGGCGACCTTCTCGCCGAGGCCAAAGCTAAAGGCGAGCCCGGGGTCCACATAGCGATACGTGACGTCTGGCAAATCGAGGGCAAGGCCGTCGCCCAGCGGGCTGCGATCGACAATAAAATCGCGCGCGGCATAACCAACGCTGGGCTGGACCGTGGCCGTCCGGCCAAGGCGAAAGCGTAGGGCGATGCCGCCGCCCCATTGCTGCAACGTCGTCGGAAGATCGGTGCCCGCGGCCTGGCTGCTTCGCACGTTGAGCACGAGCGCGCGCTCGAAGTTGCCATACACGCCAAGCGCGCCAACCACGCCGCCGCGGGACGCGAGCGGGAACGCCTCGAACTCGACCTTGGCGCCCGGCACGATGCTGCCCTTATAGCCGCCAGGTTGTTCGGCAAACCCATCGCGAAACCCGGTGAACTTCAGCGAGCGACTTAGCACCGAGAATTCCGCGGCGGCCCAGAACGATTCGAGCTGGCGGGGGGTGCGGGGCTTGGACGGGCCCTTTGCATCGCGGTCATCGCGATCGTCATCCCTATCATCGTCGTCCCGATCATCGTCCTCGTCCCGACGCGAACGTCGAGGCTTATCGTCATCGCCCCTGTCGTCGTCGCGATCGCGCGCGCGCCGCGGTTCGCGGTCGGCATCTTCATCATCTGCGGACCGGCGGTCGCGCTCGGTGTCGCGATCGCGGCCTTTGCTCCACCCAGAATCGCGATCATCGCGATCGGGGTCGGGCTCGCGATCGCGCGTCGGCTCATCGCGATCGCGCGCCGGGCGCGTCCCGCTTGGCTTGCCCACATTGTCAATGGCATCGCGTAGCGCCTCACCTAGTTCTTTCTTGGCCGCGTCATCGAGCCCGCCCTTGTAGGTGACAAATAGCTTTTTCACCGCCCGCCCGCTGGTATCGCGCACCCACAGCGTCAGCTCGGCCCCGCCACGCGACTGCACGAGCTTGCCATCGAGCACGTAGTCCACGCGCGTGCGCGCGGCGATGTTTTCCATGTCTTCGATGGAGAGCCCATCGCCCTTGAGCAGATCATAGATCTTGCTGACCTCGCGCTGCGACGCCAGCGTATAGTGATCGACGAGCATGTCGCGCAGCTCGACCACCAGCTCATCTTGCTTGTCGCCCTCGACGGGCAACACCGCCAGCTTGGTCTCGGCCCACGCCGAGGTGACCATCAACAAGCTGGCCAACAGGACGACGGCACTGGCGGCCCGCGAGCGCACCGGCCGCGGCCCCCGCCCTCCTACGATGAAAAAGCGAAATGCCATCATAGCCAATTGATCATACGCACCAACGTGGCTCAAAGGTGTGTGAGCACCGCACGATCCGTCAATTTTCGCCGCATGCATATGTAAGCCCGTCGCGGCGCTGGCGCGTGGCGTGCCATACCGCCCGCCCTACATGTAGGCCAGCCTGATCGCTTCGCCTAGGCCATCGCGTAGAGATAGAAGTAGCTGCGGAGATTGCCATTGGCCAGTGGCTTTTTCTGCTGCCATGGGTGCCCGAACGCCTGTTCAAAGTCGGGATGATCGACGATCACGGCCATGCGCCACCCGACAAACTGCGCCGCCCAATCGCCAAGATCTTGATATAGCCCGAAGATGTCGGCATCGCGCATGCGGTCGTCATAAGGTGGGTTGACGACGATGACGCCCGTGTTGCCAACCTCACCGCTGGCGGCGCCAGTTAACGCGATCACGTCGGCCGGCGCCAGCGCGCGAAAATCGCCGCATCGCCACGCGATGCCACGCGCCCTCGCCTGCTCGGCGTTGTTGCGCGCGCTCGCGAGCACGCCGACATCGAGCTCATTGCCAACGATATGCGGCACGGTATCGGGAAAAAGCGGCGGTAGGCCGCTCATGCGCGCCGCCGCGGTCGCCATTAACGCCGCCTCGATACAAATCGTACCGGCGCCGCACATCGGATCAAAAAAGATCTCGCGGCGTGCATCATAGCGACTGAGCATGACCAACGAGGCCGCGAGATGCTCGCGCAACGGCGCCTCACCCGCCTGCGCGCGATAGCCGCGCTGAGACAGCGAACGTCCGCCAAGATCGAGCGAAACAACCAGGCGCTCATCGTCATCGACGCGGGCCGAAAGCAAGAGGTCGGGGCGCTCGGCATCGATCGCGAGCTTATGGCCGCGCGCTTGCAAGCCATCGACAATGGCATTCTTTACCGTGCCGACGATTTGCCGTTCGCCCGCCGCAAACGACGTCGTACGCGTCGCCCCAACCGAGAGGGTGCGGGCGCTGCCCCACCACGCGCGGTCATCGGCCTCGACCTCGGCGCGCAATTCGTCATAAAGCGGCTCAAGTCGCTTCGCGTCGAGACGAAATAGATCGCGCAGCACGCGCGCGCTCGTCCGGTGATAGCCGAGGGCGAGTTGGGCGAGGTCGTCGGCAAAGGGATAGAGCAGCGTGCCGACGCCCGCGCGCTTTGCCGCTGGTGGTCGGCGCGCCAGCGCCTTGGTGGCGAGCCGCGACAGCTCACCCTCCATGACCTTGTTAGTCTGGGCCGAGCCAACGAGACGCAAGACGTCGACGCGCACGCCGCCTTGTAGCACAGTCTTCAGGGTGCCGGTGGCGCCGCGCCGCCACACAGCATCGTCAGCAGCCCGGTCGCGATGAAAAACTGTTTGTGGAGGTAATGGGCCTGCTGCGTCGTGCCTGCGGGCCCTTTGGGGCGCAGATGGAGATAGCGCGCGCAAAGCGCCCCAACGTCGGGCGTCGCCTCGAGATAATACCAAGCGACGATGGTGGCATCGCCATCAGGCAGGTCTGCGCGACAAAGCCACAACACGCGCGCGAGCTTGCGCATCGGCGCGCCGTCCTCCATGCAGATGGCGGGGTCTTCGACAATACGCCAGCGGCCCGCGGCGACTTCCGCCACGGGTACCGTCTTGATTTCGACGTCCCCACGCCAGTCGGGCTCATCGTGCCCCCGCTCCACCACGCCTAACATGGCCGCGACGCGCGCGCCCCATGCGCCCTTATCGCGCCCGCGCCCGCCAAGCCGAACGCCGATGAGACCGTGTGCCCGCGCCCGCAGCTCGTCAATCGACTCGGGCTCGGCGAGCGTCGTCCAACCAGGATCAGCCGCGAGAGGCAACGTGGTAACCACCGTCTTGCCATCATGCGAGCCCATGCCCAACATGGGATGCAGCGCAACGACGCGCGGCCCTACGAGCACGGCGCGGTAGCTCACTGCATCGGCGCGCGTTAGCTCGCACCAAAGCGCCCATCGCAGGGCGCCAATTGATGTGCCGTGCATTTGAGTGGTCGGCAAGATGCGCTGCGCGGCAAAGGCAAGCTCATCCGCGTTGCACTCGCTAAGCATCGCAGGAAGATCGCGCGCCCATCGGGTTGCCAAGGCGCGCTGGGCTTGTCGCAAGCCCAACGTTGGCGAGCACGCCACGTCGATCAGGACGTGACTAGCCGATCGCCGCTGGCCCCGGCGCCACCGCAGCAGGCGCCACACCCCGTCGCCCGGCAATGCCGCCGCCAGGGCCTCCACCGCCGTCATCGGCACATCATGCCACAATTGCTGCCGTGCGCCCCGCACTTGCCATACACTGATGCCAATGGCGCGCGGTTTGCGATGGAGCCTGATCGTGTTGGCAACGCTGAGTGCGTGCCAGGCGATGGAATCGCAGGGCCAAGGGCAGGCCCGCCGCGACGACGAGCTTGCACGACGCCTCACCACCCACCTCGGCACCATGGCCGGCATCACAACCATCTCGCTCGCGATCACCAGCGACGAGGCCGACCTCACCTGGCTCCCCGGGGCCGTGCCTGCGTGCTCGGCGCGTGTTGCGGTGATGCTGTCGGTCAACGATGCGTCGGCGAGCGAGGCCATTACGGCCGCGGTGCGGGCGCAGCTCGGCGCGTTGCTGCCGCATGCGTGCCCAGCGACCATCACGATTTCGCCGATCGCCGCCTCAGCTCGTGACCGAGGCGCCTTGGCCAGCGTAGGGCCGTTTCGCGTCGCCGCGGCGAGCAAACGCCCGCTGCAACTCACGCTGGCGGCAATGCTCATCGCCCTGGGCGCCCTGCTCTTTTTTATGCGCCGGGTCGTCGCGGCATGATCGCCCAATAGTCGAGCGAGAGGACGATGCGCGGATCGTAGGGCGTTGCGCTGCCCAGCGGGGGCGCCACCGGTACGGCGGCGCTGTCGGCGCAATTTTTGGCGGCGCACAGACGCAACCGCAAGGCGCCAACGCCCGCGTGCGTCGCCACCGGCGTTGCCTGCAGGACCTCGGTCCACGCCGACAACGTGTCGCCCGCGAACGTCGGATTGACGTGCGTGCCGCTGTTCCACGCCGCCATGTAGAGCACGTTCTCGAGGCCGCTACATGACAACGCATGCGCCACGGAAATGACATGCCCGCCATACACCAGCCGTCGCCCAAACTTGCTCGTCGCCATCTGCTGCGCATCGAAGTGAACGCGCGCGTTGTTTTGATAAAGCCGCGTTGCGAAGGTGTGGTCGGACTCATCGAGCGTCATCCCGCCGGCGTGGCGGATCACCTCGCCCTCGGCGTAGTCGTCAAACCAACGCGTGCCACCAAGCGCCCACTGGAGATCGCCGAGGCGATCGAGCTTAAACGTTGGCGTTGGCATCCGCGCGGCGGCCACCTCAGTGGGCAAACTAGGTACGACGGCTACCGCGGCGGGGCTTGCGGGGTCGCGTTTGGGTACCAGCACCCAACGCACAAACTGCAAGACCACCTGACCGCGCTGGTTGCTGCCGGTCGTGCGCACATAGACGATGCCCGTCGCGCCGCTTGAGGTTTCTTTGATGCCGATAACTTCGCTCTGGGCCTGTAGCGTATCACCCGGATAGACCGGCTCGAGAAACCGCACATCCGCATAGCCTAGGTTGGCAACGGCATTATACGAGATGTCGGCGACCGTCTTGCCAAACACCAAATGAAACGTCAGCAGCTCGGGCGCCATCTCGCGCACCAGCCCCAGCCCCTGCGCAAATTCCGTCGAAGAGCTCAGCGCGCGCCGATCGCCGGTCAGCGCGATATAGAGCGCGAGATCGCCACCATGCACGGTGCGCGGCACCGCGTGGCGCAACACCTGCCCGATGGCAAAATCTTCGAAAAAACGACCTGCCTGCATGCCACTTCATACCGCACCAGAGCGGCCCGCGCGGTTTGAAGCGGCAACTTGTGGCGCGCAGATCACGCCCGACGGAGTGGGCGCCGACTTATTCGCCGAGCAAAAACGAATAGCTCAACGTGGTTTGGCTGCCATCCCACTCTGGGAAGCTCGCGCCTTGCGTCGCCGCAACCACGCAATCGCCGGTTGGCGTGCCCGCAAAGGCACCCGACGCGGTCACCTTGGTCACCTTGCCCGATGGCATCACGGTCACGCGAACCGCGACGGTGCCAGCTTCCTTGTGTTTCTTGTAGCAACCGCTCGCGGCGGGCGAGACGGCGCCAAACGCCTTCTTAATATCGGAGCGCGAAAGCTCGGTGCGCTCGATCTTGCGCTGCTCTGCCTCGGCTTCGCGGTCGACGATGCCGGTGCGGCTGGAGGCATCGCTGAGCAGATCATCAATTGACTTGTCACCCGTCGACGTCGCCGCCTTCGGGGCGATCGCTGGTACCGCTGCCGGCGCGGCAACGACCTCCGCGGCCGCCGTCTTGGCGGCGAGCTTGCCCACTTTGTCCTTTGGCACCGAGGCCCCAACATCGATGAGCTGCTCTGGCGCTTGAACAACCGTTGTAGGGTCCGCGGCGGGAATCACGGCAGGCTCAAGCGCGGAAGGCGCTGCGATCGCGACCGCTTGGGCCACGGTTGTTTCCTTGGTCGTCGCAGCGATGGGCGCTTTGCCGGTCCCGATGGTAGCCCACAAGAGGCCACCGAGCGCTGCCGCGGCGAAAACGCCAGCAACCGTGAGCCATAACTTTTTGTTGTTGCCACCGGAAGCAGCACGCGTCGGCGGGTTTGACGCCACCGATGATCCAAACGAGCTAATCGCAGGCGACACCGCCATCTCGGCCGTTGCCGGTGCCGGGGCGGCGGGCCGCGTAATTGATTCGAACGAGGCCGAGGCGGCGCTTGCGTCGCTCACTGGCGCTGAGGCGACAAAAACTTGATCAACCTTGGTGCCTTGTGCACGCAGCGGAGGCTTGGCGGGCACGCTGCCTTTGGGCGCAAGCGCCACCGTATTTGGCGTCACGACCTGCACGCCAAGATCGGTCTTGCTGTTGGGCAGCGCAACGGCTTTGAACGAGGCCGAGGTGGACGCCAGCGAGGCGATTTCGGAATCACCTTGGCTCGTCGCACGGCGCGAACGCGCGCGCGCGGAGTTGGCCAATTCCTTTAGATCATGGAGCCCCGAAAACTCGTCGTCGTCGGCGGCGTCGGTGGTCGATGGTGGCGTCGAATTCGGCGTTGTGTCAGTTTGCATAGCTTATCCTCGGCGGCACGAAATCTAACGCCTACACCTAGGGGAGTACAAGACAAATTTTCAGTGTTCCCTGGCGTTTGGAGTTGCCAGGGCGTGCGGCGGGCGTGCGCTAAATTGGCTCGTCGCGCCGCGCCGCGGCCGCTACGCGCGCGGCAATCGCAAGGCCTTGCGGCGACTGCGCGACCTCAACTGGCAAGGCAGCGACGGCGCGCTGCAGCATCGCGTGGGATGCCTGCCGGCGCGCACGTTCGGCCTCTATGGCGCGACTTAGCTCGTCATAGAATTCCTGCAACCAATCACCACGCCGCAGCGGTGCCAGATGTGGCAGCTGGCCCCCCTCGATTTGCTCGAAATACGCCCCCATTTTGTGCAAGGGGCCGGCGAAGCGATGGGTGATAAATAAGACGTACAGCGCAAGCGCGACCGCCAACCCAAGGCCGGCGGCGACCATCTTGATTACTAGGGCGCGATCTCGCGAGGCCATCAAGGGCGCGTTTTGTTCACCAAGCGCCGAGTAGCTCGCATCGGTGAGCGCCATCTCGGCGATGTCGCGGTCGATCACTTCGCTGGCACGGCGCTCCTGCTGATAGATCAGGCCCCCAAGCAGGGTGGCGACCGCGACCGCGATCACGACGACAAACGCGATATAGCGCAATTGCAGGCCTCGATCGATGAGCAGCGAATTCATCCGGCGAACCGGCTTGCTCGCATGCATCGCCGGGGGCTGAGCACCCGTGGGTTCAGACATCTTTTAGCGCTCCCTCTTGCGCCGCGATCAACGCGTCGACTTCGTGGCGCACGGTCGGATCACTGGTGATCGTAGCGAGCTCGCGCGCTAATACAAGATCCTGTTTTTGATCTTCGATGACGCGTCGGTGCGCCGCACGAAAATGCTCGAACAACGCGACGAGTTGGTCGCCCTTGCGCAGGCCCCAAATCTTTTCGTAGGTCCCCGCCGACCAATGTCGCAAGTGGCCGGTCAACTTAAATAGTGGGCCCGCCACCTTGTGCGTCATCACAATCGAATAGCCTGCCATTAGCACCAGCAGCAACGCGCAGGCGCCTACGAGCGCGAGCAAGATGTTGCGCTGACCAGTCTTGAGGTCGGTGATCAGCGCGGTTTGCCGGCCAAGGCAGGCGCGATGTTGCTCGGGGGTAATGATCGCGGCCGGCACCGACCCTGCCGTTGGGGTCGCCTCCAGCACCTCGATCGAGCTTTCTGTCAGTACCACCTGGGAGCGGGCGTCCGGGGCTGCTGCTCGGGGTGCCTCCAACGTTGGGGCGTCGGGCACTAATGGCGCGGCCGGCGCAGGCGGCGCAGGCGGCGCGGTGGGCGTGGGCGTGGGCGTCGGCGTCGGCGTCGGCGTCGGCGTCGGCGTCGGACACATACCTTGCGCAGACAAGATCGCCACCGTCGTCGATTGGCGCGTCGATTTGTTTACCCAGTAGCCGAGCCCGCCAAGAACCAGCCCTACGAGCGTCACCATGAAGGCCGTGAGGCGAATCTGGTACCCGCGGTAAATCAGATAATTCTTCCAGCTCCGCTTATGCGTGCGCGCCGCCATTATTGGCCGCTCCTGGTTTTTATCGTGGGTATTACTTTGCGCGTCACCAGATCCTCCATCACCGCCACCACGCAGTCCGCACTCGCCGCCGCCGTGTCTCCCGCATCTGCTTGCACGCTGGCGCTGCCATTGAGAAAACCAAACATGCTCTTCTCCGGGTACGTGGCGATGAACATGCTTACCTTACACGTGACCGTGGCGGTTTTGCCACTTTGCTGCGATTTGAGCTCGACGACCGAGCCGCCGACGTGAAAGCCGCGCTGCGATTTGCTGAGCTTGACAGGCTTGGCCCCCACCGCCCCCAGCTCCCATGTGCTCGCCGTCTTGCCGAACGCCGCGCGCACGGACTTGTCCATCGCGGGGCGCATCGCCTTGTGTTCGGGGCCTGTGGTCATCTCGCCAATATCGATAAACACGCTGCCGCCACCGGCCCCTTGCGCCACCGGCACCGCGGCGAGCGCACGCTCGACCTGCTTGCGCACGCCCGCATCGGGATCGCTCTTGCGCTCGGTCAAGGCCGCGATCGCCCCGACCTTCGCGGCGTCGGCGAGGCCCAGCCGCAACAACTTGCCAAGGCCGGTCGCGGCGGCGCTGCGCACGCTCTTATCGCGATCGCCCAGCGCGGTGACGAGCGCCGTTGAAGCGCGCAAATCATTTAGCTTTGACAACGACAGCACGGCCGCCAACCTAACTTTGTAATCCGAATGTTCGAGCTGCCCTGCGAGATCAGCGATGACATCGGCGCGCGCGATGAGGGGCTGCACCATCACGAGGCACATCGCGCAAAACCCCGCTAGCAGGCACATACGACGCGAAAAAAGCCAACCCATCAACACGTCTGACGCGCGGCGCCTCCCGATCTTCATCTGTGTTTGCACGCGACTTTAACGGTACTACGACCCACATGTCGGCCTCACGGCGCCTCGCGGTATTTCGCGGCAAGCGCGACGTAGTGCGCGGCGCTCTCGCGGATCCACACCCGCTCCGTAGCCGTCACCTCGCGCTTTACGCGGGCCGGCGAGCCAACCACCAAGCTGCCGGGCGGGATCACCGTGCCTGGGGTTACGACGGCACCTGCACCAATGATGCAATGTGCGCCTATTACCGCGCGGTCGAGCAAGACGCTGCCCATGCCGATGATGCAATCGTCGCCAACGGTGCACGCGTGCACGATGGCGCCATGGCCAACGGTAACGCGGTTGCCCACGATCGTGCCGCTCACGCCGCCGGTTACATGTAGCACCGCGTTGTCCTGAATCGACGTTTCCTCGCCGATCTCGATCGCCATGACGTCGCCGCGCAGCACCGCCCCAAACCAAATCGACGAACCGCGACCAATTCTTACCTGCCCGATGACCGCGGCGGTTTCGGCGATATAGACATCGCTCGCGATTTGCGGCGCGCGCCCGTCAAATATTTTAATCATGTCATCATGTTATATAACACAATTGGTCAAGCGACGAGGGTCAGACCAGGGGATATCCTACATGTAAGCAAAAGTGAGTTTTTTGACTTCATTGCCTCACCCATGGGACGATTTTTACGTGAAATCAAATCGCACCGCTTTGCCGGTCCCCGCCCTCGCCAGTGACCGCCGGGTGCATATCCGCTTTGACAAGCTGTTTCCGGTCTTGCTCAGCAGCGAGCTGTTTGGCGACATGCCGGCCGTTGCCCGCAACGTGTCCAGCGGGGGCATTCTCGTCGAAGTGCCAACGCCGCTTCCGCTTGGCACCATCATGTCGGTGCATTTTCGCGATCCAGGCGCCGACGTTTTTGGTGGCGACGACGACCGCGACATGGTTGCGTTGGCCGAGGTCAAGCACCACTATTGCATCAACATTGGCGCCGAGCGTGCCGTGCGCGCCATGGGCCTTCGCTTTACCGATTTTTCGCTATCCCTGCGCTTTGGCGCGCGCCACGCGGCGATTCACTAGGCGGGAAAGGCAGCGCGAAAGACCACGCGCAAGGGGCTGCCACTTGAACGGGCGCGCGACTTCCGCTACACGCATAGCCATGGCGTCTCGCGTGGTGGCATGGGTAGTGATGTTCGCGGTCGGGTTCGCCGGCATGTTGGCGAGTGCCGCTAGCAACGTCGCGTCGCTGCCTTCGCCGGCACGCGCCCGGCAATTCTCGGTAGCCCAGCGCCGCGCCGCGCTCGCCGCCGTCGGCGCGATCGTGCCCGACGAAAAGGGCCGCTTTCCCGCCAAGCCAAACAAAGACGCCGACAAGCTCGATTGGCGCGCCGCCCTCGCCACCTCAAGCGACCCGGCCGCGCCAGAAATCATCGCCGACCTCACGTTAATGAGTGAGCTCGCCGCAAGCAAACAACAGGCCGCGGCGCAGGTGCTGCTGGAAATGGGCTTTGCCGCCGAGACGATGATCTACCGCGATCAGATTGGCCGCGAGCTGCGCGGCATGGCGCCCTATAGCCTCGTCGGGCTGATCGCGGGCACGAGCGCCGCTAACGCGGACATGGCGCGCTACGCCAGCTATCAGCTCGAGCGCCTCGATCGCCAAGATCCCAAGAAGGCCATCGCGGCGGCGGCGGTCGATCCCACCTTGCGCGCCTCGGTAATCCGCGCGCTGGGCACCTCTGGCAGTCGCGACGCCGTACCAGTTATTTGGGAGCTCACCAATAGCAACGACCCGATGGTACGCGAGGCCGCGCGCGAGGCGTGGATGGCCTATGTCGCTGGCCCCCCGCCGCGCCCCGCGCCCAAGCAATTTCTCAAGCTGCCCGGAGGCAAGCTGACCAAGCAAAAGCAGCCGCTGTGGCTCACCTACCGCGAATTGGCGACGATCGAGCTACATCGCGCAATCCAAGAAACGTTTGCGGAGGAGACGCCGAGCAAGGCGTCGCCCGAAGCGCTAACGCAGCGGTTGTTCGCACATTTCGACGCCGCCCGTACCGCTCGGCTTCAGGTCGAGGTCGACGCGTGGCTAGCAAAAGCCGCGGCGCCAGATGGTGCGCTGCAGGCCGCCGAACAGCTAGAAGCGTTGCTGGGCCAAGACAGCGGCTTGCAGGCGCCACCGGAGCTGGCGAACATTTATGCGGCGACGGCGCAGGGGCAAATGGAGGCGGCGAAATGGCCGCAGGCCGCCACCTATTTTGCCAAGGCGGCCGCGTTCACGACGGATGCCAGCAAGGTGGCGCGCTACCAAGCGGCGCATCACGTCGCGCTGGGCAAGGAACTCGAAGCCAGCGGCAATTCGGGCGAGCACGAGTATGCGCTCGCCATCAAGCTCGATCCAAGCTTTGCGCCTGCCAAGCGGGCGTACGCCAAGGCCACCGGCAAACCAAACTTGGCGATGCTGCTAGCGGGCATCGGCGTGCTGGGCGTCGGCCTTGTCATTTTTGTCCTCGGTTGGCGAGTGCGCAAGTGAGCACGGTGGCGACGGGGCGCCTCATCGTGCTCGAAGGCCTTGATGGCGCTGGTACCACGACGCAGGCCCATCGCCTCGTCGAAGCCCTGACCGCCGCAGGGCATCACGGCGTCTTTACCTGCCAGCCCAGTCGCGGCCCCATTGGCACGTTGCTGCGCGCCATGCTCGCCGGCGAACACGCGCAGCCACACGGCGACATTGATCAGCGCTGCTTTACCTTGCTGTTTGCCGCTGACAGGCTCGACCATTGGTCGCGTACCGTGGCACCGGCCCTGGCGCAAGGCGCCATCGTGGTCTCAGATCGATGGACCTATTCGTCGCTCGCCTATCAGGCCACCACGGTCGACGAGCCTTGGATTGCGCAGGCCAACGTCCATGCTGCCACGCCAGACTTGGTGATTTTTGTTCGCGTCGGTGCCGACGTCGCCGCGGCGAGGCGGCTGGCCGCCGGCCGCAGCCACGAGCTCTTTGATGACCTCGCCATGCAACGCGAGGTCGAGCGGCATTACGAAACGGTCATGGCGCGGGCGCAAGACGCTGGCGTAAGCGTAGCCATGCTCGATGGTGAGCGTCCGCTTGACGAGGTTACGGCCGCGGTTTGGCAGGCGGTTGCGCCGCTGCTCCCGGCGCCGCGGAAGTAGTTGTCGTTGTAGTGGTGGTTGTCGTTGTAGGCACCAACGGGGCGACAGGCGCCGGAGAAATCACGGGAGCCGCCGCGTCTACGATTTGGTAGTGCAGTTCGATGCGCTCGAGATTGCGCGCGAGCACGGCGCGAATTTCGGGCGCCGTATAGAGCGACTGCCAGATCGCCATGAGGTGCTCAGGCCGCTCGACAAACGTGCCATTGACCGACAGCAAGACGTCGCCTGGCAAGATGTCGAGATCGCTAAGCGGCGACGCCTCGCGACTTGGGAAAAAGCGCATCAAGCGCCAGCCGACAAGCGTCGGGCCGTCTGCCACGGGTGACACATCATGCGCCCGCAAAAACAGCGCGGGCCCTGCGCTCAGCACGCGCACGACCGCCTCGCGCGGCACGGATCCACCGCGCAATGAAACTCGCCCCGAGCCAAGTTCGGTGGGCAAGACGCGTTCCCTAGCCGGCGCCACGTCGATCGCTGGTCCCTGTGGGGACGTGGGCCGCGCAGCACAGGCCCCCACCGCCGCCATTGCCAGCAACATCGCGCAAGGGGCAAGCACCTGACCAGATTGTGGCAGCATCGCGCTAGCGTACAAAATCCTGGCGCCCTGGCAAGTTTTGCCGGCTTTTACGCACGGGCAGTTCGGACCACGGCGGACGTAGCTGAGGCCCTGCCGCCTAGGACAGCCCTCGCCGAGCCTGGGCAATTTGTAAATACGCCGTCAGGCCGCCAGGCGCCCAGCCGGTGCAGCGCTGCGGCATGATCAACTGTAAATACGTTGGCCGCCAGGCCAGCGCGCTGGATCGCCTTGATAGCCCCCTCGCTGAGCGTCGCGATGTTGGGATGAATTGCCACCGCGCCGAGCCGACGCGCCGTCGCCAGCGTGACCGAGGAAACCGCGCGATCGGTGAGCACGGCTAGCGCGAGTTGAGGCGCACGCTTAGCGACGGCTGCTAAGGCAGGGGACGAAAAACTCGACACGATGATCCGCAGCCGCGGGTGCCGCGCGATGATGCCGACGACCGCGGCCGCGAGCGCCGCAACATTGTGCGCCGGCTTGAGTTCCACGTTGACGGCGATATGACGACAAGCCTCAAGCGCCTGGTCCAGCGTAGGAATTCGATGATCGCCCACCAGCGAGACCCGCGCGATCTCTCGATACGGCATGTGCTCGATCGCGCCGGTGCGAAGCGCTAGGCGCTGCAAGGACGCGTCGTGAAAGACCATAACCTCGCCGCTCTTCGCGAGGCGAACGTCGAGCTCGACGCCATCTGCGCCCTCGGCAAGGGCGAGGTCAAAGGCGGCGATGGTATTTTCGGTGGCCGCGTTCGAAGCGCCGCGATGGGCCCAGATGGCGACGCGCGAGGGCGAGCGCCACGTGATTTGCTTAGTCGTCCCGGCCATGTGCCACTTATTCGCAAAAGGCGGCGTGCAGCGCGCGCACCAGATCATCGACATGCGCGCGATCGCACCACAGCGTGATGCGCAACGGCGACACGCTCACGGCATTGAGCGGCACGCCGCCCCCGACCGCCGTCTGCCGCGCCTTGTTGATGATCGCGGGGCTGTTGCCTATGCCCTGACCAACCATGGTCACGGCGCCTTCTTCGCCAAAGGCGACGCTGTCGCCGAGCACGTTGGCCAACCGCGTCTGCACCATCGCCCAATCCGGCACGTCGTCGATGGTAAACCAGCAGCGCAGCTCGCTGCCCTCGAGATCGAGGTGAGTTAAGGGAATGGATGAGGCCTCAAGGATTTGTAGACAGTGCTCGACGGCGGCACCGCCCGAGGCGCGCACGGACAACAAGGCGCGTTGACCCGTCACGCCCGCAACCTGGCGCTCGCGGTCAGGCGCAAAATCGATGCGCGTGCCACCGCCCACTTTATTGGTGGCGCGCGCGTAGAGCGCGATGCCCGATTGCCGCGCAAACTCGACGCTTTCGGCATGCAACACCTTGGCGCCTTGCGCCGCGAGCTCGAGCATCTCGTCATGGCTGATGGCCGCAAGCAAGGTTGCGGCGTCGACCACGCGCGGATCGGCCGAATAGACGCCGTCAACGTCCGAGCAAATTTCGCAATAATCGGCGCGCAAGGCGCCCGCCAATGCGACCGCGCTCGTGTCCGAGCCGCCGCGTCCCAGCGTGGTGATCTCGCGCTTGTACGATACCCCTTGAAAACCGGCGACGATCACCACCTTGCCGCGATCGAGCTCATCCTCGATGCGAAACGGCCGCACCTCAACGATGCGCGCGCCCGAATGGCGATCGTTGGTCATGATGCCGGCCTGTGACCCTGTAAACGAGATGCATTCGAGGCCGAGCTCCGCCACCGCCATCGAGAGCAGCGCCATCGATTCGCGTTCGCCGCACGTCAGCAGCATGTCGAGCTCGCGACGCGACGGCGAGGCGCTGATTTGCCGGGCCTTCTCGATGAGCTGGTTGGTCGTCTTGCCCATCGCCGACACCACGACCACGACTTTCTTGCCCTCGGCCTTGGTCGCCGCGATGCGCCGCGCCACCTGCTTGATTTTCTCGGCGTCCGCCACCGACGAACCCCCATACTTTTGAACGACGATTCCGGTTGGCAACATAGCGGCGCAATCTTATCGGCATTCGCGTAGCACCGCTACCGTGGACGTCGCCGATGCGCTAGATTGCACGGCGTGTCCGGCTCGCTGCTCCCGTCCGCCGACGCATCGCGACCGCACGCGAGCGCGCGCCTCTTCGTCGCGCTGTGCGTTGGGCTAACCCTCGCTTCGTTGTGCTATGTGCTGTGTGACGCCTACAAATGGCCACGCCTAACCTATTTCCCCTATGAAAATCAGTGGGCGTGGCGCCGCCAAGCGCCCAACGCTGCGCCGATGTTGTACGTCGGCATGATGCTGTGGGCGACGCTCGGATTTATCGCGGGCCTTGCCGCAACGTGGGTGTGGTTCTCGGCGCGGCGCGGTGCGCCCTCGCCGGCCGCGCAGCGCCTGTGGGGCGCCTGGGCCCTTACCTCGGTGGCGCTCGCAGGTTCCTACTTCTGGTGGAACCTGTGGCCGCTGCCGACGTAACGTAAGCGCAAAATTAGAGGTGGCACCCGGATTTGAACCGGGGAGTGGAAGTTTTGCAGACTTCTGCCTTACCAGCTTGGCTATGCCACCGAAGGCGTTTTTTTAACCCGCGCACGGCTCAATTGCAATGTCGCGCTCTGCGAAAGCGCGCCAAATCAAGAAGTGCCCCGGATGGCCTGAGGAGCTTGGACCCTAAGCGACATAAACGCCCACGCCGTCGCGACGACGTGATCAGGCAGATGCTGCACCCGGCCGGCAATATTGATCTCCGCGTGCGCCGCCACGGTGACGCGCCATAGGCCATCGGGCATCATCTCCGCCTCGGCCTCTGCGAAGCCGACATACCGTCCGACAAAGGGATCGATCGCCTTATAGGCGGCCTCTTTTAGCGCAAAAATCGTTTTCAGCGCGACTAGGCGCTGGCAAGGCTCTACCGGCAACGCCGCGCGCTCGCGCGGGGTTAGCACGCGCGCCTCAATTGGTTGCCGCGGCGGCGCGAGCAATTCGATATCGATGCCGAGGTGCCAACGCGGGACTGGCCCAAGGTTGGCGCGTTGAGCCCACGCAACCGCAACGTCGTGCTTGTGTGAGAGCGAGACCCGAAGCTCGTCCGCAACATGTGGCGCCCCGCGCTTATTTATCAACAGGTCGCCGGTGAAGCTCGCATCCAGACCACGGACGGCCTGGCGCAGGCAACTGCGCCCTAGCGCCCATTCGCGCGCGCGCCGCGGTGACATCGCCGCGGCCACCGCGAGCTCGGCGGGCGTCAGCGCGGCCATGAGGTCATCAGCGCTTGGCCCGCAAGCGATCGCTATGACGCCGCCAATTTCCTCCGGCGGCGCCAGCATGACGCTAGTCGTCCTGCGCGCGCGATGGCGCCGTGGCCACCGCGTCTGAATGCCGAACCTCCAAGGCCGCGCCTAGCTGGCGAAGTACCGCCACAAAGGAGGGAAACGACGTCGCCACGTTATCGCAATCGTCGATTGTCGTTGGGCCATCGGCGACCAGCGCGCCAATCGCTGCCGCCATCGCGATGCGATGATCGCCGTGGGCATGGATTTGTGCGGCGCGCAGCGGCGTGTCTGGCTGGCCCGTGATCACCATGCCGTCAGGCCGCTCTTCAACGTGCACGCCAAACGCGCGCAGCATGGCGCAGGTGGTGGCGATGCGATCAGATTCCTTGACGCGCAACTCTTCGGCGTCAGCGATCACGGTGGTGCCGGCCGCACGCGCCGCGAGCACCGCCAACACCGGAATTTCGTCGATCGCGCGCACGACGAGCTCCCCGCGCAGCGTCGCGCCATGAAGGCTTGCCGATTCGCCGTGCCCGACGCGCAGATCCGCCACGGGTTCGCCGCTGACATGGCGCAGGCCGTGACGTTCCACCTGGCCGCCCATCGCGGCGATCGCGTCGAGAAAGCCGATGCGCGTCGGATTGACGCAAATATCGGCACACGTCACGTCCGCGGCCCGAGCGATTAGCGCGGCGACGACAAAAAATGCCGACGCGGAAGGATCGCGCGGGACGTCGATGCGCGCCTGCGTCAGCGCACGCGACCAACCGCGTGTGTCCACGGTAATTACGCCGTCGCGGACGGCAATCGGGGCCCCCATGGCGGCAAGCATGCGCTCGGTGTGATCGCGCGTGGGCGCGTGCTCCACGATCGTTGTGACGCCCTCGGCGAACAAGGCCGCCAGCACCGCCGCGCTCTTGACCTGTGCTGAGGCGACCGTAAGGTCAAGCTGCGCCGCGCGCGGAGCCGCCTCGGGGCCGCCCACGACCAGTGGTGCAAAGAGGTCGCCGTTGCGAACCTCGCCATTCACCACACCACCCAGCGCGCGCACCGGCGTCGCCACACGTGCCATGGGGCGATTGCTCAGCGACGCATCGCCGATGAGCGTCGTCGCAAATGGCAAGCCGCCGAGCAAGCCTGCGAGCAGGCGCATCGTCGTGCCCGAATTGCCACAGTCGATCGTGCCAGGAGCCGTCAAGCGCGCCAGGCCAACCGGCGACACCACCATATCTTCGCCGACGCGCTCGATGGTGGCGCCGAGTTGAATCATGGCTTTGGCGGTGCGGCCATTGTCGGCGCCTTGGCCAAGCCCGGTCACGGTAACCGGCGCTTCACACAAGGCCGCAAACATCAGGGCGCGGTGCCCAATCGACTTATCACCCGGCACCAGCACGTTGCCAGCCAACGCGGGGCCAGGGCGCGCCGTCAGCGGCGTCACGACATACGTTTGCATCGGCAGACTGTAGCAAAGTTATGGCGTGCTCGGTACCGGCGTGGCGGCGGGAACACTTGGCGCCGCCGGTGGCGTTGGCATCGCCGCGGGCGCGGTCGTTGGCGCCTGGGCACTTGTTTTTACGGCGAGCTGCCATAGCGCCAATTGCTTGCGCATCGCGATCGCGACCTGGGTGAGCCGCCTCGGGCCCACCAGGATCACCATGATCACGTCCGCATCGCGTTGCCCCACTTTTGCCGAGGCCAGGGCCTTAGACAACATCAGGCCGCGCGCCCATGGCGCGGTGGCCATGGCAGCCGCGGCGGCTTGCAACGAGCTGACGAACGTCGACCGCGCGAGTTCATCGTCGATATGCG
Organism: Myxococcales bacterium; assembly: GCA_016716835.1. Classification (NCBI taxonomy): domain Bacteria; kingdom Pseudomonadati; phylum Myxococcota; class Myxococcia; order Myxococcales; species Myxococcales bacterium. The sequence goes on from JADJUW010000001.1 coordinate 1,243,935, forward strand.
CATGCACCACCAAGGCCGCATCGTCGACGGCGTCAAACCAAAGCGCGACGTCGGTTGGCACGACCGAGGTGCCGAGAAATCCTTGCAAGTCGATCGCCGACGTCTTGGGCCAACGGCCCGTGGCGCGCATGATCGCGCCGGTCGCGCCGGCGGGCATCGGCGCTTGTCGCAACGCGCGAAACGCCGCGGGCAAGGTGCCTGGCGCCGTGGCGCGCGCGATCATCTCGCCGACCATGCCGTCGGGCCCGACCGCATAGATGCCTTCTGCGACCAAGATGCCGCCTGGTGGCGCCACCGAGCCTCGCGACAACGTCACCGTGCGTGCGGCAGGCGAGCCAATGTCGTAGGCGCCCACCACGAGCAGATCGGCGTCAAGCACGGGGTCAAAGGCCGCGCCAAGCCCTGGCGCCGTCAAGGCCTTCGAGGTGCCCACGCTTTTGAGCACCTCGGCGACCGTGCCCCACAAATCGCCAAGCAACGGATGCGCGCGCAGCCGCTTCATGTCGAACTCAATCACAAGTTGCGCGCCGGCCGGCAAGAGCGCAACCACGCGTTCATCAGCCGTCAGCGGCGCTGCGGCCGCCTCGCGCCGCGCCGCGGCCGGTGACTTGCGTGCGTGGCACGCCGACGCGAGGGCGACGACGCCGCATAGCGCGGCCATCCCCACCCGTATCGCCCACGGCCAAAGCACCTTACGACCCGACCACATCATGCACCGCCGCGATGACTCGTAAAACGTCTGAGGGAAGCGCGGCAGAAATTCGAATGCACGTTGGGAGCCCCCACGCCGCCATCGGCCTAACAATCACGCCTTTTTTAAGCAACGCCTGATAGATCGGCTCGGCGGGCCTGCCGAGATTCACCAACACGAAATTTGCGGCCGAACGATAGACCGTGCTGCCTGCGAGCTGCAGCTGATCGCGGTAGGCCTCGACCGCCTGCCGCGCGACGGCTTGTGAGCGCGCGACGAATTCTGTGTCGCCCAGCGCCGCCAAGGCCGCGGCCTGCGCCAACGTGCCGACGTGGAACGTGCGCGTGACGCGGCCGAGCAGTTCGATCACGCCAGGCGCGGCGATGGCATAACCGACCCGAAGTCCCGCCAGCCCATAGATCTTAGAGAACGTACGCAACACGACGACGCGGGGATCGCTGCGCAGGAGGGCAAGGCCATCCGCGCGTGAGAATTCCGGCCACGCCTGGGCGTATTCAAAATACGCCTCGTCGAGCACGAGCAGGCAATCGGCTGGCATGGCGGCGAGCACGCGCCGGGCCTCCGCATCGCTCACCACCGAGCCGGTGGGATTGTTCGGCGAGCCGAGCAAGATGAGCCGCGTGCGCGGCGTGATCGCGGCGATCAGCGCATCGGTGTCGAGCGCGAGATCAACGGTCGTTTTTGCGGCGACAAACTTTCTCCCGGCAACCTGCGCCGACAAGCGATATGACAAAATGCCGCGGCATGCGACAGCACTTCATGGTCGGGCTCGCACGTCGCGAGCACCAGCTGATAGAGCAAATCATTTGAACCGTTGCCCAGCGCCAGCCACGTCAAATCCACCCCGAGCATGCGCGCTAGGCCGCGGCGCAATTCCCACCCACCCGCGTCTGGATACAAATGCAAGCGGCTAACATGGTCGAGCAGTGCCGCCGTGGCGCGCGGCGAGGGGCCGAGGGGATTTTCATTCGACGCGACCTTGAGCACCCCCGAAATGCCGAGTTCGCGCTCCAGCTCTTCAATGGGCTTGCCAGGCTGGTAGGCCTCCAAATGCCGCACATGCACGGGCGCCACGATGCCGTGGGCCCCAGACCATGCTGACGTCGTCATCCGGCCACCGTAGCATTGCGCCAGCGTCCGGGCAGTGCCGCGGTCGCGCAAAATCCGTGCCGCGCCTTGCCAACCCGAGAGGGCTCGACCATAACGAGAAGAGGCGACGAGATGGCACAGGGCTTACCTTCACCGCAACGCACCCGCCCCCCCGGCGCGCACTTTTTGCGCACGCTCGCCCTCGCCTTAGTGATCGCCTCATGGATCCCGCAGGCGGCACACGCGGATGCCTTTGGCACCTACCTCGCGCAAGGCTGGCACTGGGCGTACCTGATGGCCTTCGTGTTCGGCGTGCTGACCTCGCTTACGCCTTGCGTCTATCCGATGATCCCAATCATCGTAGGCATTTTTGGCGCGCGCGGCGCCAACGTCAGCCGCCGCCGCGCCATGTTCGTTGCCACATGTTATGTCCTTGGCATTTGTGCCACCTACAGCGTGCTCGGCATCGTCGTCGCGCTGATCAGCATCAGCCAGGGTAGCCTCCTTGCTAGCCCCTGGGTCGTCATACCCATCGCCCTGCTCTACGTCGCGCTTGCGCTCTCGCTGTTTGGCGCCTTTGAGCTCAATCTCCCCGCGGGGTTGCAAGCAAAGCTCAATAACGTGGGGGGCGCTGGCCCGCTGGGCGCGTTCCTCATGGGCCTGGTGGGCGGCCTCACCGCCGCGCCGTGCACGGGCCCTTTTTTGGCGGGCATCTTGGGCTTTGTCTCGACGACCAAGAACGTGTTTGCCGGCGGTTCCTTGCTATTTGTCTATGCGCTGGGCATGGGCGTCCTGTTTTGGTTCATCGCCGTGTTTTCGATCGCGCTGCCCAAGAGCGGCCGCTGGATGGAATACGTGAAGTCGCTGGGCGGCATCATGTTGCTGGTTGCGGCGATCTATTTTGCGCGCACGCTGGTGCCGCTGGATCAGTGGATCAACGCGGATATGTCATGGTTGATCGCCGCCGCCATCATGATCGCGCTTGGCCTGCTGCTCGGCGCCGTCCACAAAAGCTTTGCCGAAGCGCCGCTGATCCGGCTGCGCAAGGCGGCCGGCATCTTGCTTGTAACGCTTGGCGCCACCATCGCCATGCAATGGACCTTGACGCCCAAGCAAAAGCTGCCCTGGCAATACGACGAGGCGGCTGCGTTCGCGGCGGCGCGCGCGCAGGGCAAGGGCGTGATGGTCGACTTCTCTGCGACGTGGTGCCTACCCTGCACCGAGCTCGAATTGGCGTTTGCGGCGCCAGAGGTCTACGCCGCGATCACCGACAATTTTATTACGCTCAAGTTCGACGTGACCAACGACACCGAAGCCGACCAAGAGCGCCAGACGCGCTATGGCGCTAAGGAGCTGCCGGCGGTGGTATTCGTCAGCACGAATGGTGTTGAACTCGCGCGTATTTCCGCCGCGATGTCGCCGGCAAACATCTTGCCCATCGTGCAGCGCGCCGCGCACATCGCGCCGCCAACCGCGGGCGCGGCTAAATCGCCTTAAACTTCCAGCCTAGCGTAACCAGCCCCTGCAGCTGCGACGCCGTGTAATGCGTCGTCATGTCGTTGGCGACGTCGCCATCGCCCGTCTTGAGATAATAGCCATAGGTAAATGGCACCGCGATGCCAAGGCGAAACCCTGCGCCCAGCTTAATGCCGAGCTCGGCCTTGGCCTCGCCAAAGGCCCCCTTGTCACTGACCTGGGCGGCATCGAGCGGCGGATTGACTTGCTGTCCGGTGCCCAGGCCAAGGCCACCGGCAATCCCCGCCGACGCGTACAACTTGTCACCGAGCGGCAGCTCAATATCAAACCCAAGTCCCGCCGCGGTCCATGTCGCCGTGCGATTGTCGCCGCGAAATTGATCGTGCGAGATCCAGACATCGAGAAACGCGACCTCAGCGCCGACGACGACGCCGGCGGTGTTGCGCGGCGCGTTCTCGGCAAACGCCTCGGTCTTGCGTTCGCCTGAGAGCCCTTTGCCTCGCGCAACCCCACCGTGCAACTCGAGCCGCACGCTCACCAGATCGGCCCAGGCCTCGCGCGCAGGCAACGTGGCCAGCACCGCAACCAGGCCGCACGCGAACATTAAAATCTTGCGACTAACCTGCCTCATATCCTAGTCCCCCACTCACTAGGCTAGCAGACCGCAAAGACCCGCTGCGAGCACGCGTTCGCGAATAATTTGGGCCCACTTACACCCACCCTTGCCAGGCACCTTGACCTTAAATAACTCGCACCCGTATAAGCGGCAGGTGGCAGCGATCACCATTGGTAGCCGAACTCGCTCGGTGGTGGCGCGTGCGATTGCGCCGCTGGCCGTCGTGGTAGCGATCGGCGCGCTCATCGCCGTCTTGTTCACCGAGGCGACGCGTTACAAGGTACCCGCCGTGCGCACGCCGGCGCCACGCACCCACATCGATGGCACCGGTGGCCTCGAGACCGTGCTCGGCAACAGTCGCCTCTATTATGCGGGTACGCTGCCGATTATTGACGGTGACGGCGAGCCCGTGGCCAGCGGCAGCCTCGAAGGCTACATCGTCGACGACATGCTCGCCACGCGCGCGCGCGGGCTCGCCGACGTGGCGGCGCGCAGCGAGCTCGCGCGTTCGTGGTTGGCATGGCTTAGCGCGCGGCGGTCGATCCCTTGGGCGATGCGCAATCTCGACGAGCAGCTCGCCGGCAACGAACGGCTCTTCCTGGCGTCGATCGCAACAGCGATCGCACAGCGGACGAACGACGATCGCGATGATATCTATGGCGATCTAGTGCGCAGCCAGTTCGCGCTTGACCACGGGACGGTGACCGCTGAAAGCCTCCAGGCGCCTAGCAAATGGATCGCGCGTTCGCTCACCGCGATCAAGAAGACGAGTTCATCTACGCTGCTGGCTACGCAATTGGCATATCCCGGCCTGCCGGATGGTGGCCACGCGTGGCGTCCGCTGGTCCGCTTGGTGAGGCCCTCGATCGGGTATCCCTATGTCGAGCTTGCCACGCCTGGGCTCGTGGGCGGCGTCGCCGGCGCTAATCGCGAGGGCCTCTTTGTCGTGCTGCACGTCGCGCGTATCCGCGCTCGCGGCCGCGAGGTGGGCCGGCCCTCGACGACCTTGCTTCGCCAGGTCTTGCAAACGGCGGGTTCCATCGATGATGCCTGGCGCATCGTCTCGGGGGCCGAGGGCACAACGGCCTTGGCGCTCGTGGTCTACGATACGCGCAGTGCCCGCATTGGACTATTTGAACGCGCCCGCGGCCGCAGCGAATGGGTCAAGCGCGCCGAAGGCCCCGTCTACGGCGATGGCCTGATTGGCTCGCTGCGCGATGATAGCGACAATGACCGCGGCTTTCGCGTGTTTCCCGTTGCCGCGCGCCAGCAACGCATGGCCGCGCTGCTTGCCGACAATTTTGAAGATGCCAAAGCATTCGCGCAGCGGCTGTCAGACCGCGCGGGCGTCGACAAGCAACCCCTGCCCGCGGGTCACCGCGCCGCGGTCTATGACCCCGAGGCCTGGCTTAGCGTGGTTTTCGACCCGGGCAGCATGATGCTGTGGGTTGCCGAGGACGCATCGCGCGGGCGATGGCATGGCATTGAGGTGCCGACGATGCGCGACGCGGTGGTCGCGGCAGCCGCGATGCCCGCGGCCGCGCACGGCTTTGAGTTACCACCGGTTGCGGAGGCACGGCTGGTGCGCGTCGCGTTGGCCGCGGTTAGGCGCGCGCGCGCGATGTATCCCCGGCACCCAGCGGCGGCGCGGCTCGTGGCCGATCAAGCGTTGCGCTTGGCACCCAAGGTGCCGGCCGTGCTCGAGACCTGCCTCGCCGTCGCGGATCGCGCCCAACGCGACGTCGCCGACGCGTTGCTGCTGCGCTGGGAGTTGTCGCGTCCTGACAATCTGGAAGCGCTGGAACAAACGCGCGCGCTAGTGGCACACCCGTAGCGGCCGCAGGAAACGCTCAGACGCGGCCTACTTGTTATTTAAATAGGACGGCGGCGGCTATGGCGGCCGAGACCAGCACGAGCAAAAATACCGCCAGCCCCCACGATCGCTTGGGCGCCAGCACAATGGCCTCAGTTGGTGGGAGATACGCGCGCGGCGCGATGTTGGGCGCGGCTGCCCTTGGCGCTGGGGCAGGCGCCGAACCAAACGCCGCGGCAGTTGGCGCCGCCGCAACCGGGGGCGCTACGGGCGCTGGGGCATGGGCCTGCGCGAGCAAGGCATCGATCGCCGCCGCGAGCGCATCGACGTCGGCAAAGCGTCCGTCGCGATCCTTGGCGATCATCGTCAGCACCAGGCGATCGACTGCGGCGGGGATGCCGGCGCTTGGATTGGCCACCGACGGCGCGACCGGCGTTTCTTTAAGCTGCGCCGTAATCAGTTGCGCTGGCCCTTTGGCGTTGGGAAACGGCAAGCGGCCTGTCATCAGCTCAAAGGAGACGACGCCCAGCGCGTAAACGTCGCTGCGCCCGTCCAGTTGCTTGCCCATGAGCTGTTCGGGTGACATGTATTCGAGCGTCCCCAGCGTCTGCCCGGTCGCGGTCAATTGCGGCGAGCCGATCTGATTGTTTTCGCCGCGCAGCACCTTGGCGATGCCAAAGTCGAGCACCTTGACGAATTCGGGCTGGCCCGGCCGTTGTTCAAGTTGAATATTTTCAGGCTTGAGGTCGCGGTGCACGACGCCTAGCGCGTGCGCCTCGCTCAGCGAGCTGCAGATCTGGCGCAAAATTGTCAGCATGCGGCGCCACGGCACGGGCGCATCTTTCTCGAACACATCTTGCAGATTGCGGCCGCTAAGCAGCTCCATGGCGATGTACATCGTGCCGTCGCTGGTGCGGTCAAAATCGTACGTGGTGATCGTGTGCGCGTCGCGCAAGTTGCAAAGCACCTGGCCTTCGCGTTCGAAGCGAGCCACCAGATTTTCGTCGTGCGAGAGGCCCGGTTGCAGCACCTTGATCGCGACCTGGCGGCCACTGGCCAATTGAACGCCGCGATACACCGCGCCAAAACCGCCTTCGCCGAGCTTGGCGTCAATACGAAACCGACCGTTAAGCGTCACACCCAAAAATGGATCCGCGGGCGGCGCTGAGCGTCCGCTCATCTGCCGAAGCTGCGGTGGCAGCGACCCAGCGGGTGGACCGCTTAGGCTCGGCGGGCGGGCGGGCTGAGCGTGCGCAAGCGGAATGGGCGACCGCGCCGGCGCGGCTGGGCTAGGCGCCGATCTCGCGGCGCCCATGGGTGAAGCGGCCGCCACTGGCGGGCCAACCTCGGGGCGTTGGTCTGTGCCGCAATTGGGGCAAAACCTTGCTCCCGGCTCCAGCACAAGCCGGCATTTCCAACACGCCATGCCAACATTGTTACTGATGCGGGGCCCGTGTGCAGCACGGCCGCAGGCTTTTTTGCGTCAATATAGGTGCTTATGCGAGCAGTTCCACACGCAAAAGCTGATCGCCCAAGCGCAAGTGTGCGACGGCTGGAATAAGCCACGGCGATTGAATGCGCACGTAGCTGCCGTTTGAGCTCCCGAGATCGACGAGCTCACCGCCGCGCTCCCATGGCCGCAACATCGCGTGGCGACGCGACATAAAGGGATCGTCAGGGAAGACGATGGCGCCTTCCTCGCGGCCGATGACCACCTCCGCGCCATGGAGATACCTCACATCTCCTACCGGCCCCGCCATCGTCACCTGCTGCAGGCGGCCCCATGGCCTGCGAGGCGGCGACCCAAACAGCAGCACCTGCTGCACGAGCGCGGGCGCTTGCAAGAGGTCACCATCGACCTCTTCAAAGCGCATGACCTCGCGACCGAGCAGCAGCATCGCGCCGGGAAGCAAGCGTTCAACGCCTTGCACGCGGCGATACACCCCATTGACGGCATCCAGCGGCAGCAAAAAGACGCCCTCCCTTCGGCGTTCAAGACGCGCGTGCTGCGGCGCCAAAAACTTGTCGTCTGCAAAGCGGAGATCGGCGTCCACGCGACCGATCGTCACGACGTCAGCCGCAAGCATCGTCACGTCGCCATCGCTGCCATCGCGGTGAACGAGCACAATGCGTCCCCACGCGGCGGCACCCGCACGCGCACCCAGCGGCTCCTGCACGCGTTGGGCGGCGGCAGCCCGCGGGATCTTGAAGCCACATTGCTGACAAAACATGGTCGTCGCCAAGGCAAGCGCATGGCACTTCGGGCAAGCCGATGCAATCGCCGGCGGAGGCTCGGCCAGCCGCGCGGTCAACGCATAGCCGCACGTGCTGCAAAATCGGGCGCCACGTGGGTTTAGCGCGTTGCAGCCTGCGCAAGGCAACCCTTTTTCGGCGTTTGGCGTCTCGTGATTTATGGGCCCCACGGCCACGCCTATCGCACGCCCACAACGCCAGCAATTGACCGCACCTACCACGGCCGCCGCGCCGCACGCCTGACAATCCATCCGCCCAAATATACCGCACGCACCATCCAACGCGCGACCCCTACATGTTAAGACCCTGCACGCGTATGGCTCCCTTTCTTGCTTGGTTCACCCGCGGCGTGCCGCGCCCTTGGATGGCCGCAGGGCTCGCCCTCGTAATAGGCACCCTTGGCGGCTGCCAGCACCGCGGTGTGAGCCTGCCAGCACCGTTTCGGCTTTCGCCGGGGCAGACCGTCGCAGGCAGCCTGGCGGGCCCCTTTACCGGCAAGGTCCTGGATGCCAGCACCGACGAACCCATTTCTGGAGCGCTCGTCCAGGTAACGTGGGAATTTGCCTCCGGCGGGTTTAGCGAACCGGCGGGGAGTCAAACCAGCGTCGTTTCGAGCGATGCGGCGGGTGACTATCAAATCGCCGCGATCAACGTACCTCGCGGCAAGCGCCTAGTTGACGCCGTGTTGGTCGTTTATAAGCGTGGCTATGTCGCCTATCGCAGCGACCGCCGCTTTGAAGATTTTGGATCTCGCCGCGATTTTGTGCAGACGGGCTTAGCGGTCGCGTTGACGCGATGGAACGATCGGTACTCGCATGCGCGCCATGTTCGCTACCTCGGCGGCGGCGAGGCGCTCACGGCGTTGTCGCGCTGGGAATTTGAGGCCGCCGCGATGGAACTTTCGGGGAAGCGCGTCGTCGATGGCACGGCGCTCGCCGCGGGTGCACGCGCGTTCGCCGGCACGCTGGTCATCGCCGCGCAGCTGATCGCAGAAGCCGACATCAAGACGGCAACCGGCTTTGACGGCACCTTCGAAACCGGCCCGCTTGAAGACGAGCCTGACACCGAGATTTATTCCTCGCAGCATTTCCAAGCCGTCGGCAGGCCCGATCGCTACGACCTTGCGATCCGCCAATGGCGCTTTGCCGGACCTGAAGCCGCCGCTTTTTACCTCGAACTCAAGACTCGCCTCAAGGGCACGGAATTGACCGGGCTAGCGTCGCAAGCCTTCTCTGCCACTGAAGGCGATATCGCAGGCGCGGGCTTTCTCGACGCAAGCCGCGGCCTGGTCGTGCTGCTCACCTGCGGCAATGCACTTTGTGTCGACGGCTCGGCGGTCGCAGCGCTGGCGGAACTCGCTCACCAACGCATCGTCAAGGCCTTGCCAATCGCGGCATCGGGCCAGGGAGTTCTGCCATGAAACGCACCGCACGCTCGATCGCAGGCCTCGCGGCCCTGGGCCTCGCCATGTCGCTTGCCGACAAGGCCTCGGCCTGGGAAGCTGCGACGCACGCGGGCATTGCCGAAGAGGCCGCGCTGCATAGCGAGCTGCACAGCCAGCTCGTCGCCACCGGGTGGGACGCGGGCCTCTACACGACGCTCGCCATTGCCGATTCGGCTCAGCCCGCGCTGATCGCGATGATTCGCCGCATCTCGCCGTCGCTTGGCGTTTTTCTCGACGCTAAAGGCGCAGCCCCTGCCCTCAGCTGGCTCGTCGCGGGAGCTATTATCGCCGACATCGGCAGCGCCCAGCATCATTTCCATGGCCCAGGTTGGTCGCTAAGCCGCTTCGCTGCGCGCCTCTCGGGCATGCCTTCGCATGGCATCAGCGCGATTGACTGGATCTCACAAGATAGCGTGCTTGGGGAGCAGGCCTTTTATGCGCAGCTCGGCGCGTCGGTCACCGCCAGCAGTCCGGCGCAACGAGGCCAGCATCTCGCGGCGGCGTTACTGGCTGCCGGAGCAATCACTCATCTGATCGCTGACATGGGTTCGCCATCGCACGCCAAGGGCGATGCCGAGTCCCATACCGAGGCGCTCGCGGCTCCTGGCGATCGCACCAACCGGCTCGAACGCGTCGCGACGCTTGCGTTTGGCCGTTTGGGCGTGCCCTCGCCCGCGGGGAGCGTCGAAGTCTTTTCGCTACGCCGCCTGATTGAGCAACAAAGCACCGGGACGGGGATCGCGGCGATCACCGCCCGCACTTGGTATTCCGAAAATACGCTGCCACGCAACCAGCACGACACGTTGGCCACGCCACGGTTGCCTTCGCAGTTGTCACTCATGGCCGCGAGCCAAGAAACCGGCACGACCCTGCGCAACAGCGATGGCGTCTGCCTCGCACATTATCGCCTCGCCGTCGGTCGCGTCACCTTCTGGCTCGACGATGCATGCAGGCTTGAACAGGTGCGCGCCATCCTGCCGCTGGTTTCAACCTACGCGCGCGGTGCGCTACAATTTCTATTTCGCGGCCGCCTCCACGTGACGGCCATGAGCAACGGCGCGCTCATCGGCAATCAGGGCGTCGCCCTCGGTGCGGGCACGATCGAGGTCTATAGCCAATCGAGCGCGGGCGTGCGTGCACGCATGGGCAGCGTTACGATCAAGGCCCTGGACGCCGAGGCCGAACTTGAGATGCCGCTAGCTGCCAGCGGCACGGCGTATGCGGCGATCTTTGTCGGCGTCGACGCAAACGGCCAACCCGTAACGGCCACGGGCGCGGTCGCGGCGCCATAGAGTTGCATGGCCAAATCATCTGGCAGCCATCCGCTTGCCGAGGCGCGCGCCAGCGCCTGGGATAACATCGCCGACAAGCTAGACCGAGCTCCCGGTGGCCTGCATCAGCTTGCCGAGCCAACCGTCGACGTGCCGCTTGACTGGCCGAGCAGCCTCGTCGAACTCTACCTGGTGTTTGGCGGCGGCGAGCTCTTTTTGGCCGAACTCATCATCTTACCGCCGAGCGCGGTTACGCGCGATGCGCCGGGCTGGCGCTTTGCCAGCATCGGCGACGACACCATATGGGTAACGGGCAAGAACACCATCTTGCGCGGCGAGGCAAGCGACGACGGCGGCGGCACCCCGATGCTCGACGGCACACGCCTCGACCGCTGGCTCCACGGCATCATCGACGCGCTTGCGCTGCTCTTTGACGTCAAGGGCGAGTACGTCGACTGGCTCGACCAGGCGCCCGATGCCCCGATGGCGCGCGCCCAACTAAAGCGCGACCCCAAGGCGCCGGGCCCGCGGCTGCGGCTCGCGCGCGCCTTGCTTGCGGCCGGCGACGCCGAAAAGGCTCGCGATGAATTTGAAGACGTGCTGGCCGCGTTGCCCGAAAACATCGATGCGTGGCTCGATCTCGCGCACACCAGCGAACTGCTTGGCGACGTCGCGGGCGCCTATGAGGAGGCCGTCACCGCGGCCACCGTGTCGCCGAACTCGCCGCAATGCGCCCACGCGTGGGCCGTCGCCGCACGGCTTGCGCTTGCCGCCGGCCGCGACGCCGATCATCAGACCGCAGCAGAGCGGTTCGCACTGACTCCGCAAGGGGGAAGCACGCTCGCCGAAATCATCGACACCGGCCACCACGCCCTGACCGCGGCCGAAATCCCAACGGCGCAGTACCAACTTGAGATGGCCCTCGCCGTGGCGCCAGATGCGCCCGAGGTAGTCGCGTTTGCGCGTGCCGTCGCAAGCGCCGTGGCATCCGAAAACTAGTGGGTGGCGTGTCTGCGCTGACCGGCAGGTGGGCGCACGTGTCTTCCTGCTCGCAGATAGCGACCCTCCGGGGCGCAGCGAGACGGCTGTGGTATCCACCCCCCTCCGCGGCACGACCACCACCCTGCAATCTATGCTCGCGGAAGAAACGTGCGCCACCTGCCGGTAGGTCTTTGCGCCGGGGAAGTACAGCGCAGAAGCGGTGCGCGACACATGTTCGGATCAGAGCGTTTCGCGAAGGCACACGGGCGCCAAACGTAGACACGCGGTTCCTCCTGAGCGCAAGGCGTCGTGAGCAGAGCGAACAGCTGTAGCTCTGAGACGAAGCATGTGGTCGCGCGCCGCTGACCACCGCCCCGATGAGACTTACTCGAGGATCGCGGGCTCGGCATTTTCGGCCGGCGCGATTTCGTCCACGCCTTGGCGCGCGACGACCTCGACCCGCTTGTAGTGCGCCGGGGCCGCGGCCTGCTCCGCCTCGGTCATGATGCGCCACTGCAATTGGCCCAGGCGCTCGATCTCGGCCAGCGCGTTGTAGCCGCCGATAAACTGCCCCCGCAGGTACACGTATGGCACTGTGTATTGCTTGGTGTCGGCCTCGAGCCTCGCCTTAAGCAGCGCCTGGGCATCGTCGGTTAGATCGACATACGCTGTGTCGACTTGCTGATTCTTAAGCAAATCGAGCGCGCGCTGCGTCCACGGGCACGTCGTGCGGCCAAAGACTTGGGCGGCCTGCTGCGGCTCACCTAGCGGTGGCAGCGCGTTGGTGGCGACGGCGGACCGCTGTGGTTCAACGAAGGCCGCCTCGACGGGCGCTGCCGCCTCAGAGCGCCTGCGCTGCGCCCGCCACTTCGCCAAGGCCTCGGCCACACGTCCGCCCCGCCGCAGCAACTCATCTCGCAGATCGCCGCCCTTCTCATCGGCCAGCTCAAAGGCGGCGATGGCGCGCTGTTTTAGTGCCTCAAGCCTTGGTCTCATGCGCGCCAAACTAGTGGCGGCCGCCGCCAGACACAAGGGCTCTTCCCCATAAGTAGGGGCACGGGCGCCTCCCGGGAGAGAATTCTCCCTGGTGGTGTGAAAGAAAGGGGGCGCCCGTGCCCAAGAGCGACGTTATCTTAGATGTGCCTGATTTGGAAATTGAGCGCGCGGAAGGCGGTACGCCGCTGGTGCTGTATGTGCGGTGTACCGCGCCGCCGCGGTGCCCGGCGTGCGGGCAATGCGGCGCGCACCGCAGAAAGAACGCCGACAGCGCCGGTTGCCAGCACGTCGACGGGGCATCGCCACATGTGGCTGGTGGTGACGGTACATAAGTGGCGCTGCGCGTGCGGCCGCTATTTTCATACGCGGCTGCCTGGCATCTTGCCGCACCAGCGCATCACGGAAGCGTTTCGCACCGAGGTGACCGATAAGCACGAACATGGCATCTCGCTGTCGCACCTGCGCGAGCGCTATCGGCGGAGCTGGTCGACGATGGAGCGCTGGGTGCATCGCGTGCTGGCCAAGAAGGTCTCACCAGCAGGGCCGACCGGCCGCGGTGCTGGGCATCGACGAGCATTTCTTCTCGCGCAAGCATGGGTTTGCCACGACCCTGGTGGACCTGCAGACCCACCGGGTCTTCGACGTGGTGCAGGGTCGCTCAGAAGCAGCGCTACGGCCGTATTTGACGCGGTTGGCGGGCAAAGAGCGCACGGCGGTGGTGCTAATGGATTTGGCCGAATCGTATCGCTCGCTGGTGCGCCAGCACTTCCCTCGCGCGCTCATTGTCGCGGACCGCTTCCATGTCATCCGCCTGGTGAATCACGCTATGCTCGACAGCTGGCGCCAGCTCGATCCGGTCGGGCGTCGCCATCGCGGCCTGGTGTCGCTCTTGCGCCGTCATCCCGAAAACCTGCG
>JADJUW010000001.1:2470000-2565000 GCA_016716835.1 Myxococcales bacterium
ACACGAACTAATGTTTCCCGCCGGGCATCCGTTTCGCCCGACCTGCTTTGGCTATCTGCGTGACATTGAGGGTGCGACGCTGGCTGACATCCGCGCGTTCTACGACAAGTGGTATCGCCCGAGCAACGCGACGTTAGTGCTCGTCGGCGATGTCGATGTCGCTAAGGCCACCGCATTGGTAACAAAGTATTTCCGATTTGATGATGCCGTTGCGCCCCATAGCCCCCCGCCGCCCCGACATACCGTACGTCCACCAACACCACCAACACCACCAACGCCGGCCGACGCGCGCCGCATTGACATTATAGATACGTCGGGTGAGGCACGCATCATCACCTTGGCGTGGCACGGGCCCGGCGTCGGCAGCGAAACGCATCGCGCGCTTACGGCCTTGGCGTCGCATATGTCCAGCCCGCGAACGAGCTGGTTGTATCGCGACCTAGTGCGGTCAGGCGTGGCGACGGCGGTGCAGGCCAGCTACGCCGCGTTTGCAGCTTCGAGCCTGTTTAAGCTCGAATTGCAGCTCCCCGATACGACCACGGCCGCCGCCGCCGAAGCGCGCGCAACGGCGGTGCTGGCGCGTTATCGCCACGAATTCGTCGCGCCGCGCGAGTTGTCGTGGCTGCTCATGGAAACGCTCCTAGCAACCATCGATGCGCTCGGCTCGCCGCTGGGGCGCGCTGGTTTGCTGCAGGCGAGCCACATGTATTTTGGCGATCACGACGCGTGGAGGGCCGAATTTGGCCAAATCGCTGAGCTTTCGCCAACCCTGCTACGCGACGCCGCGGCGAGGGTACTGACGGCCGACGCGATGTATGTCGTCGTGACGGAGCCGGGGGGATGAGGGCGGTGCCACGGCCGGCTCATCTGCTCGGGCTCGCGGCGCAGGCCTCGCTGCTGGCCTTTGGGTGCGCTGCGCGCCCAGTCGACCTCATGGTCACCAAGCCATCAGCCGCACCCGAGACCGAGGTCGCCAACACCGACGCGTGGCGCTTTACCGAGCCCCATGTCAGCGCGCCTCCACCGAAGGCCTTGCCAACGCCGGTTACCTTTTCGCTCGATAATGGCATTGCCGTCGTCGTGCAGCCGCAGCCGCGGTTGCCGCTGTTTGCCGCGGCCATGATGTTTGGCGGCGGCAGCGAGCGCGATCCCGTCGGCAAGGAAGGCTTGGCGGCCGCATGTCTGGCGGCATGGCTACCCGAGAACGCGACGATGCAAGGTGAGCTGGTAAGTGGCCTCTTGGCAGATATCGGCGTTGGCATGGCGGCAAGCGCGGGTGATAACTATTCGCTCATTACGCTGCGCGGACCCTCGTGGAATTTGCAGCGCGCGCTTGAGCTTTGGCAGCAAGTAGCCTTGCCTCCATCCTGGCAAAGCGATCGGGCCGAGATGCTCGCGCGCGCAAAGGCCCGGCTCGCGCTGGTGCTCCGCAAGGCAACGACTGACCCCGAAGCGATTGCATCGCGGATGCTGCGGCACGCCGTGCTCGGCGCCTCGGCTGCGCCCGCGCCGACCGTGGAGAGCCTCGCGCGAATTACCGCCACAGATTGTGAGGCCTATCAGGCGCGGCATCTGCGGGCGGATCAGCTAACCATCATCGTCGCCGGTGACGTCGACGTGGCGCACGTGAGGCTTGAGCTGCAGCGCGCAAACCAAGTGCGATCGACGTCCTTCACCGACCTTCCCCGCAGGCCTTCGGCTCCAAATGTCGCGGCGAAGGCGTTCACGCCGCCTGCGTCAAATGCGCCCGCGCCTCTAACAATTACGCTTTTGCATGTGCCCGCGGCATCGCAATCGCAGATCGCGATTGGGCAAGTCGGCGTCGCGCCCTCGCACGCAGCGTACGTGTCAACGCTGGTCGCGATGCAAGCCTTGGGCGGCGCCGGCGGCGGCCGCTTGGTTAGCAAGCTGCGCGAAACGACCGGGTTTGGCTACTACGCAAAATACTCGGCCACCACGGGCCCCGCGCGCAGCCTGTTTGGGCTGCATGCCAGCGTGGAGCCGGGCGCGGCGTGGCTCGCCGCGACCTACATGTTGCATGAGCGCAATAAGCTGGTGCGCGGCATGCCGGTGGCGCACGGCGAGTTAGCGTCGATCGTCGCAAATCGCACGCAGCTCGCCTATGAAGCCTTTGCGACGCCGCAGGCGTGGGTGATGGCGTACGTGCAGGTGGCGCGGCTTGGCCTCAACATGAATTTTTTGCCAATTGCGCGAACTCGCCGCGCTAACGCCCGCTGCGGTGCAAGGCGCCATGCAAACGCTGGTGAACCAGCCGCTTGAGCTCGTCATCGTCGGCGATGCGGACGCACCGCAATACGCGCCGGCGCTGATTTCGGGTTGGAATCCCCGCCTCGTGCGCATGCGCGGCGAGACGCCGGTGTCCCTGCGTCAGGCCCTTTCGTCGTGGGCCTCGGCTACGGGCCTTTCCTTTCGCGAAATTTCGCGCTGACGTCTCGTGCTACTCGTCCGTGTAGATAAAATCGTCATCGCCATCGGTGATAGTGACGATCAAAATCGTGTCGTCGCGCGTTTGCGGTGAAAGCGCCTGCCAGGCCTGCAAGGCGACCGCCGCATGCTGCGCGTCGTACGCGAGAATAGAAAGCATTTGCCGATCCCAGGCATCGGCATCGCTTACCAGCTCGGTGGCAAGTTGTATGTCATCGAGCTTGCGTTGAAAGAGGTTGGTCGCCGCCTCAAGCGTGTATGGCTCGCCAAAGGGATACGTCACCGCGCGCGTCACGCTGACGCCAACCTTGCGATCATCGATGTTGACGAGGATGTCGACCTTCTTCCCCGGAGCGTCATAAATAATTTGGGTTTCCGACTTGATCAGCGTCGCGCCCTCGCAGCGCGCGAGCCATTCAAACGCAAACACCTCAGAATAGACCGAGCTGCCGCCGGCGTTGTCGGTGGCGACGATGATCTGACCGCCCGAGGTGAGCAGGTCTCGATCGGCAGGATCGTCGTAGCGGTCAGTGGCGAAATCAAAATGGCCCTCGAACCAAAATGTCTGGGCGGCATGCCACTCGGCGTCGTCGAGCACGCCGCAGTCGCCCGAGATGATTCCAAAGCCGTTGCTCGCCGCATCGGGTGGCGCGTCGGCCGGTGCGTCCTGCGCTGCATCAGGGGTTGGATCGAGACTATTGTCAGGCCCTGCGGCACAAGCCACCGCGGCTAGCAAACCAGTTAGCCAGGCGGCGCGCACGCATCCTTCTACCACTACTCACAGGGAAACTGATCGGTAAAGGTCTGCGGCGCGACGAGCCGGGCGACGCCTGTCTCGACGAAGGTCTTGAAAAAGCACGTGACCTGATAGCGAGTGTCATCGCGGTACGTAATGATGCCGTGGCCGCTCGTGTGGCCCGCCGGCACCTCGTATTCAACCACGGCCGCGGTTTTGCCATTTACATTGCCGCTTAGCGGATACGCCGCGACCGGCCGTTCTGCCAGCGCCAGGCTGGCGGCGATTTCAGGCATGACAGAGTCGCCGAGGCGCGGATGCCCATAGGCGGTGGCCAACCCCGCATAAATAGGCGGTGGAAAATATTCGTCGGCGGGCGCGGTGGTTTGCAGGACGTGGATGGGCTCATGGCCGGGCGCCGGGCGTGCGACGACGCGCGACACGAACACCAGCGGATCCGCGGGTTCAAACGCCAGTTCCGTGATCATGAGCGCGGGATGAAGCTGTGACAGCAGCTCGGGCGCGGTGTGCAGCAAGGCAGCGATGAGCGGCTTGGGATCGCCGGTGACGCTGTTGATGAGAAACTGCCAGCTAAAGTAACCACCCGCGCCGGTTGGCACGACCGCCTTGATCAATGGCTCGGTAGCCGCCACCATGCTGGCGTACATGCCGCCCATCGATTGTCCCGTGAGCATGAGCTTGCCGGCGTCAAACTTGATTTCCGTGAGGTCACCTAGCAACTCGGGCGGCACGCAGCCATTTAGGGCGCTTACGGGGATGCGCAATTCCCCCAATGCGCGCACGAACATGCGGGTTTCCAGAATGCCCTGGGTTAGGTTAAATCGCGCAACGGGCAGATTATTGAGGTTGGCGTATTGCGTGTCAGGGCCGCTCGGCACGCGCTCGTCGTTGATGGGCATGGCCGAGCCGGCCGAGGCAATGCCCACCTTGGCAAACGGGATGCCTATGCCGTTGCCCCACGCTTGGTCGCCGCCGGGCGCGACGAAGGAGTTTGAAAACCCTGTGGTGCCGTGGATAACCACCGCGAGCGGGTAGCCATCGGCCGGCATTAGCGTCTTGGGAATGGCAAAGCCAATGGCTGCGACCTCATCGCGCTGTTTGACCGGCACGCCATTTTCATCGATGACGAACAGCCCGTCTTTATTGTACGGCGTGTCGCCTGACTGAAACTGCGGATAGGTGATGGTGCCCGTGAGTTCGCACAGGTCGTCGCTAACATGCGCCGGGTCAGTCGTGAGCGCGATGGTGCTGGGGTCGATGCTTACGGCATAGTTGGCCAGCGCGGCCTCGCTAAGCGCGAGCGTTTCGCCGAACGGATCGCCGGTGGTAAAAATCATGGCGGCGGCCAAGTCGGAAACCGCCAGGCCGAGCGCGTCGGCGGCCGGCCACAACAGCTCATAGCCCGCCATGCTTTGCGCCGCGGCCTCGCGCAACACCGAGCTGGCGCCGACCTTGTTGCCGCTCGCATCTCTTACCTGCGTGGTCACGATGACGGCGTAGGTTGTTTGCTCGCGCAAAAGGAACCCAGGATAGGGCGCTACCGCGAGTATGTTCTCGGCGGTGTAGTCATCGGCAACGAGGGTTTCTGCGATGAGCGGGCGCAACGTGCCCCTCTCTGGCGAGTCAGGATCGATGTCGACCAAGACAATCGGGCTGTCGGCGTTTGCGGCGATCACGTCGGTGCGCGCCTGAGGCGCCAGGGGCGCGGAAAACCGCACGTAGGCCACCGGCGCCAGGGCAAAGCCGCGGCGCTGCGATGCGACTTCTAAGAAACCCTTAGCATTGGCCGTCGCCGGCATCGGCGCAAAGCCGCGCAGATCGGGACGGCCCTGCGCGTCGAGGCGAAAGTCGCTGGGAAACGGCGCGTCGTAAAAATGTTCAGGCGTCGTCAGATCCGCGTCGAAGGCCATCAGAGCGACCGTGGGCGCGTCATCGTCACAACTCGTGGTCACGCCAACGGCGGCGCCTACGCCAGCGACAAGCGCGAGGGGAGCAAGTACGCGAAGCGCGAACGCGTGCGACCTGCGATGGCGATGAAACGGCCTCATCGCGCGATAGTAGCCAGGGTTTGCCCCCCGCGCTGTCGCTCATGCCACATTTACTGCGACGTGCCGCACACGGCTGCCCTGCCTAAAAAATCTGCGTACCGGCGGGCGGCACGATAATGACAACGTGGCGCGTATCGAGCACCGCGACGGTGTCGCCGAGCACGACGATCTTCAGCACAAACACCTGGGCCTCCGCCGCGCCGGGCACAAATGTGTTTTGTGCGACCACCTCGAAGGTAGCCTGAACGCCTGGCTGAACCTGCAAGATGATCTGGCCGCTGCTATCGACCTGCATGCCACCTGGCGGTGCGGGCGAGATCGAGAGCGGCGTGATCGACGAGATAAACCCTGCCGGATCGATCATCGCGCCCTCGGCCGTGGCCTGCAACGTCCCGCGCGGCTGCGAGGATAGGTCAAAGACGGCGTAATTGACGAGAATGCGCACGGCTTGCACGATTTGGTTGACGAAGTCGCCGCCGCCGCTGGCGGAGACTTCAAACACCAGCGGACAGCCAAGCGAGGACGGCGTCTGGCCGACGCCGTTTAGGCCGGTGCAGCATTGCGTGTTGCTGCAGCCGGCGGGCCGGCCGCCAAACCCTGGGTCATTCCATGCGCTCGGCTGCACGACGGCGCCGGTTTCGCTGGCGACGTCGCGCATGTCGGTGCGCGGCCCGCATGGGTCGCCGGCAGGAAATTCGTTAGAGGCAATGCCGATGGCCCGGATGCCTTTGTCAGTCAGCGCGGCCTTGGCAGCGACGCGGCTCACCGCACCGGCAACGCCGGAGTACAACAACGAGCCACCCTGACACTGCACCGTGGTGGTGCCGGAATGATGCCATGCCGCATCGCCGATTTGCACGACGATGGGCAAGGCCGCCTCGCGGAAGCCAACGCCGCCGAGGAGGCCGTGCTTGGCAGCCACATAGCCAGACAACGGCGCAAACGCCGGCACCCAGGCGCCCAAGCCCGCGCCGGTCGCGATTTGGTACAAGGCCTCCCAGCCCGATTCGGGCGTGTCGTTGCCGCCACCCAAGGTCAAGGCCTGGACGCCGGTCTGTGCTTCACTGGCGATGGTCGTAATGCGCTGATGAAGGCGAAACGGTCGATCTGTCCCGCCGCCATACCCGGCTTGTGGCACGTCTTCGAAGCGCGATACGCCAAACGCGGCGTCTGGCACGCCGATGCCCGGCGCGGAAATCTGCGTAATAATCGACTGCAGCCCGGTCTTGAGCGCGTCGATTTCACCTCCCATCGAGCCCGTGGTGTCCATGCTAAATTGCACGTCGGCGCGCGAGACGTCGGTGGCAAACGTAAGCGGCTTGGTCTGGGGCGCGTCCTCATAAGGGAGGATGAAGACGAAATCATCGACGGATACGCCGACGCTTGGGTCAAGGGGGTCTGGGTCGCCATTGCAATCGTCTGGCGCGAGGACGCACTGCTCGTGCAAGGTCACTTCGACTAAGTCCGAGAAACCATCGCCATCGGTGTCTTGCGAGGTGCGTCCGGTGCCAAGCTCCAGTTCGCGCGCGTCGGAGAGCCCGTCGGCATCGCTGTCGAGATCAAAGGGGTCGGTGGCGCCATCGCCATCGGTGTCGACGGCGGGCGTGCTCGGATTGGCGTCGCCGGCTTCTTCGGCATCGGGATAGCCGTCGTTATCGCTGTCGAGATCTTGCGCGTTGGGCGTGCCATCGCCATCGAAGTCGCCGGTGCCTTCCTCGGCATCGGTGAGCGTGTCACCGTCGCTATCAGGGCCATCGTAGGACGACGGGGTCGGCGTACCATCGGGATCCTTGGGGCCGCAGGCTGCAAGCAGCAGCAACGCGAGGGCGACAAGCTGGCGCGGTTTCATGCCCCCTGCGTAACGCATGAGCCGCGGTCAGCCAATCGAATTCATCGGGCAAGATGTCGGGAACTTTACAATTGGCACTACGCTCGGCGGTGCCGCCCGGGCCTAGGCCACTCAGCAGGGCGCCGCGAGCTAAAACGTCGGCATGCCTGCCACGGCGGCCTTCATCGCCGTCTTGCCGCAACAGGTCCGCACGCCGTCGACAGCCTTGACCATGTCGAGCCAGGCGGCCTGCTCGTCCATGCGAATCATGACCTCGGTGACGCCATATTGCTTGATCGCCTCGCGCATCGCCTCGCGCACGTTGGCGCGGCTGATCGATATCATGTCGGTCTCGATGCAGATGCTCTCGATGTTTTCGCCCTTGGCAGGCTCGCCGATGGCAACCGGAATATCGTAAAAGCCGGTCGGCGGGCTGATGCAGAAATCGCCGGCGCGGTTGACGTCGATCGTGATCGGCGGCTTGTCGGAGATGACGTCGGTCGGCACGAAGGCGCGCGCCTCGTCGCGATAGCCGGTTAGAAACACGGGTTTTACGCCCGCCGCTTTAAGCCGCTGCAAGAACGGCAGCACGCGCACCCACGATACGCCGCGATCGATCGCGACGCGCGCGGGTCCCGCGGTGAGCTGCAATTTCTTCTCGTCGGTCGTTGTCTTGACGACGATGACGGAGAGCCCGCCCGGAACGTCGCTGGCGCGGTCGGCCTCGGGCAAGATGGCGCCGCCGACCTCGGCGATGTACGGATTCTTGCCGCACGCGAGGCTGGCGAGCAGCGCCGCGATCATCGATAGGGCCAGGCAATGCCTCATCGCACCGAGCTTGCCTTGGCGCTTGCGGCGTGCGCGAGGCCAGCCGCGGCCAGCGCGTCGCTCACCATTTGCGCTTGCTGCGCCGGGTCTTTCCAGCGCGCTTGCACCTCGGGGGCCAGCGTGTCGACCGGATCGAAATACAAGAAGTAGCCGGGCTTCACCGAAGGGGCCGCGTACACTGAAATGCCGGTCTCGCGGTTGTAGTGCTCAAACGAGTGAATCACCCGCTTGCCGCCGCCGCCCGGCGCGTCGCACACAAATGTCGGGGTGTGAAACCCCGCGGTGGTACCGCGCACGGCCTTTTCGATGTCGACCGCGGTTTGCACCGTGGTGCGCAAATCCTCGACGCCCTTCACCAGATCGTGCTGATAGACATAATAGGGATGCACGTTGCAGTGGCCGAGGCGCTTTACCAGGAGCTGCATGGTGGCGATGGTGTCGTTCACGCCGCGCTGCAAGACGGCCTGATTGCGAACAATAATGCCCCGCTCGAAGACGCGATCGAGCGCGCGCTTGGTGATCGCCGTGATCTCGTTTGGATGGTTAAAGTGCGTGTGCAGCACCACCTCTTTGTGCAGCTTGCGGCCTTTCTCAACGATCTCGGTGAGCGCGTCGAGCCACTCGTTGTCGGTGAGCAGCTTCATCGGCATGACCGCCGGGCCCTTGGTGGCAAAGCGGATGCGCCTAACATTATCCATGTCGAGCAGCGTGTTGCCAATCAGCGTCACCTGGCGCGCCTTGAGCTGGTAGCTGTCGCCGCCCGAGACCACGATGTCTTCGAGCTCGGGTCGTTGGCGTATATAGGCAAACGCTTTTTGCCAGCGGTCTTCGGTCGCCTTGAGCGAAACCTTTTCCACTTCATCGGTATCGACGCCCACCGCGTACGAACGGGTGCAAAATCGGCAGTACACGGGACACGTGTCGAGCGCCAAAAACAGCGCCTTGTCGGGATAACGGTGGGTTAGCCCTGGCACCGGCGCGTCTTCTTGCTCGTGCAGCGAGTCGAGCGTGAGCTTGGGATGATCTGGCAAAAGCCGCGACGCCACGGGCACAAACTGCCGCCTCAAGGGATCCTCGTAAGGCCGCTCCCAATCGATGAGCGACAGCAAATACGGCGACACGCGCAGGCTCATGGGCGCGCGGGCAAAGCCCTCGGCCAAATCGTCGTAGAAGCTGGTTGGCACCAAGTCTTGGATGGTAGCGAGCAGCTTTTGCGGATTGGTGATCGACTGCTTGGCCTGCCACATGTGGTCGAGGAAGGTCGCTTCATCGACATCCTTGTAGGCGGGGATGCGTTGCCAAAACGGGCCGTCTAGCAGCTGGCGATGCGCCAACGACGCGACGTCGACGTGCGGTTTTATGTTCGGCACCGCGTCGTCGGCGGCGGCGCTCGCCAGACCTGGAAGTTTTATTGAAACAAGTGGTTGCATAGATACCTAGCTCAGACCCAGACGAAATGAGACGCGTCGAGACGCGAGGCGATGGCCGCGAGGCTAGCGCACGTCAGGTTGATGCGGGACGGAGCCGAGATACCACATGTCGTTTAAGTATATGAAAACCCAATGTAAACGCAACCACAATCCCATGTTACGCTGAGGTGGTGCCGACGACGCCACATAGCTCGAAACGCCATCCTCGGCGTGGACAGCCGGGCATGGGTGGGCCATCTAAACGCGCCCCCACACGGCAACGCGCCGCCGCCGAGCCTCAGACCACGCTGTCGCCGCCCAATACGGGGGCCCACACCGCGGTCCTGGTGGCCGCCGTTGGCATCCTGATCATTGGCATTGCCGCCGCGACGTGGGCCGGCGTGCTCGGTTCCCATTTCATGAATGACTTGGAAAATCCGCGGCCCGCATTGTCCAAGCTGCCGGTGGTTGCGTCGACGCCAACGCAGCGGCGGAGCCAACGCGTCGTCGTCGCCATTGTCGATGGCCTGCGCCTCGATGTGTCACGCGAATTGCCGTTTCTCACCGAGCTGCGCGGGCGCGGCGTCGATGGGGCGGCCGCCTCGCAATATCCAACCTGGTCCCTGCCCAACTACGTCAATATTTTGACCGGCGTGCCGCCAAGCGCTAGCGGCGTGCGCACCAATCGCTACGGCATCTCGGTGCCACTCGACTCCATCATGGATCGCGTGCGCGCCCAGGGCCTGCGCAGCGGCTTTTCGTCGGACAATACGCCGTTGACCATGTTGTTTCTTGATCCGCGGTCGGCGACACGCAACATCGCACCGGCGCTGTCGACCTCCATATCGCCCTTGGCTGACGCAACGCGCGCCGCTTCGGCCGCGGCTCCACCCCCAAGCGCCGACGAAGCGCCTCCTGCTTCGGACGGCGACGAGCTAGGCATCGGCGCGATGCCGCGCAACGACGACTTGCTCGACGATCGCGATGTCACCTATGAAGCCGCACAACGCGCGTTACTTTCGCCCACCGCAGGCGACTTCGACGTGCCGATGTATGTGCCGTGGCCCGGCGGCTTTCGCGACGGCGCCGAACTGCTCATGTCACAACGCCTCGACTTGATCGTGCTGCTCATCGGGGTCGTCGATGTCGCGGGGCATGAGCGCGGCGGGTCCAGCGTTGACTATCGCGCGGCGGCCTATATTGCCGACGAGGCGCTGCGGCAGATTGCGGCGCAGCTCGACTTTTCGCGCGACGCGATGATCGTCGTCGCCGATCACGGCCACACCGCGCCCGGCGGCCACGGGGGCCTAGAGCCCGATGTGGTGCAGGTGCCCTTTATTGCGGTGGGCGCAGGCATCGTGCCAGGCGCAAAGGTAGAGGGCGTGCAACTGCAAGACGTCGCGCCAACCCTTGGCGCGCTCCTCGGCGTCGGCGCGCCCCAACACGCCCTGGGCCGCACGCTGATAGAAATGCTCGACATCGACGCCGCGACCAAGGACGCCCTGATGCAGCAGGACACGCAGCGCATCCGGCGCAATCGCGAAATCGTCATGCGCGAGCAGGCGCATGCGGCGGCGGCCAACCACGAGACGCGCAGCGGCAGGCTGCTGGCCATCGGCGCCGTCGCGTTGGTCATCCTCTTTTTAGGTGGCCTGGCGATTCGCGCGGGCGGCATGCGCCTGCGCTGGCGCGCCCTCGCGGTCAGCCTGCCCGCGTTCTTCGTGGTGTACTTCACGCTGCTCGGCGCGCTCGGCCAGCATATGTCACCTTCGTTCTTGCCGGCGCGCGGCCACATTTCGGCCGAGCTGCTAAAGTTCGCCGTCATCGGCTGCGTGGTGCAGATTTTGTTTAATTGGATCGCGTTGCGCAAGCATCACGGCCTAGCCGAGCGACTTAGCGCCGCCAACGGCATTGCGTGGGTTGGGCTCTTGCTAACGCTGGTCCCGGTCGCGATCTTATGGGCATATTTTCCGCCGCCCTACACCATCGTGCCCAGCCCCACCATGTTGGTGCTCGTCCCGGCGCTGCAGATCGCGCTCGCAACCTACGTTGTCGGCACCACCATCACGCTGCTCGGCGAGATTGTCGTGTATTGGGCGCGCCAAGGCTATCGCCGGCGCTTGGCCTAGCCGAGGGACAGCCAATTTCGCAATTGACACACGACCTATTAAAGGACTAAATTTAGTCTTGTCTGTTGATGAGGCCCATGAAGCTGTCAAAACAAATCAGGCCAATTAGCTATCTCAAGGCCCACGCCGCCGAAATTGTGCGCAATATCGGTTCGCAACCCGAACCGCTGATCATTACGCAAAATGGCGAAGCCAAGGCCGTCGTCCAAGACATTGCCAGCTACGAACGCACCCAACAAACCTTGGACTTGCTGAAGATCTTGGCACTTGGCAACAAACAAATCGAAGCCGGCGAGACGCAACGCGCCTCAGACGTACTTAAAAAGCTCCGCAAACTCCGCTAGCGCCCGCAAGCAGCTATGCAATTTGAAGTGCATTTCATCAATGCGGCGGTGAACGACCTCGTCGAGCTGCACGCCTATATCGCCGCACATGACTCGCCAGCACGCGCCGTGGAGCTCGTCGACCGCATCACCTCCGCGACGGATGCCTTGACCCGCGCGCCCGCACGCGGCCATTACCCCGCTGAACTCTCAGCCATCGGCGTGCAAGAATACCGTGAAATTTTGGTTGGCCCCTACCGGATTATTTACCGCGTAGCCGGCAAGCGCGTTTACATCATGTTGGTAGCAGATTGCCGCCGAGATTTGCAGGCGTTATTGCAGCGCCGCTTGCTAGATGGGTAGCGCAACGTCACCACGCGATGGGCTTGCCATCGCGGAAGAAGCCACCGTTTGGGCCGTCGTCGGGCAGGGTTGCCGCCCACACGATGCCGGCGATGCCCTCGCCCAGATCGCGCGTCGCGTTGGCGCCGCCCATGTCGGTGCGGACCCAACCAGGGCACACCGAGTTGACCTTAACGTTATTTCCGGCCTCGGCGGCGAACACCTTGGTCACCGCGTTCATCGCTGCTTTGGAAATGCGATACGACGGCACCTTGCCCTCCATTTCGGCGATGCCGCCCATGCCCGATGAAATGTTGACGACGCGGCCATAGCCGCGCGCAATCATGCCGGGCAAAAAAGCCTGCGTCAGCGCATAGGCGCTCACCGTGTTATTGGCGAAGGCCTCGGCGATCACTGCGGGGGCGATGTCGAGCGGCGACGCGGTCCAACCGCCGGTATCAAAAATGGCGCCGGCGTTGTTGATGAGCACGTCGACGTTGAGGCCTTGCGAGGCGAGGGTCTTGGCCGCCGCCTCGATCGACGGCTGCTTGGACACGTCGCACTCGATGGGCGTCACCGTGCCGCCCTCGGCTTGCAAGGGCGCGGCGGCGGCCTGCGCCTTGGCCAGCGTGCGCGCGGCGAGAATAATGTGGTGGCCTTGCTTGGCAAGGGCAGCCGCCGTTGCCAGGCCGAGGCCGCGATTTGCGCCGGAAATAAAGATGGTTCGCTTCATGACGCAACGTTATCGCCAAGGCACGTATGTGCCCAGTCGCAAGCGATGCAAATGTTCGCCGAGCCGGCGCCCCTCGACTTTAGTCTACGCAGATCTACGGCAGCGGCGTCATGGCTGGCACCGTGTGCGTAAACGTCTGTTGCTTGGGCGCCTCAGCAATGGTGTGCGCCTGACAGTAGACCGCGAGTTCACCTGCATGGTCGTTGATCTTGGTTTGCGTCGCTGGATCTAGGATATTTCCGGTAATGGGAATCGTGCACACCGTGTAATTGCCGGCGCGCAGCTTGGCAAAATTGGGAAACGCCGCGCCAAGCCAAAACTGCATGCTCGCGCCCGAGGCCTTGGCAAACACGTCCATCAAATCGGCACCCTTGTTGGCGGCCACGGTGCCGACAAACAAGAAAATTTGTGCGGCGTCGATCTTTGCGCCTTCCTTGCCCTTCACCTCAACGGTTAGCTCAATGTCACCAATTGGGATCTCAATGGCGACGGTGGTTTTCTTGCCGGCTCTGACCATGGCGGTCGCCGATCCCGACTGGTTGCCAAGCCCGCCGCCGGTTTGCGCGGTGACGCGATACTCGCCTTCAGGAAGCCGCTCGATGACAAACGCACCATCGGCGCCAGCATTGACGACGCTGATAGATTTCAGCTCGCCGTCTGGGCTCGCAATCACCTGCGCCTCGACGGGTTTGCCGCCCGCGTTCACGGTGCCGCCCATGCTGCCATAGCCGCGAATCACCGCGACCAAGCCACGCTCGTCGGAGGTACCGGCCGCAACGGGCACTGCAAACGATCGACCGCTGCTGTGCTCTGCGACCACCGTCGTCGCCTTGGCGCCAATGCCACCGAATGAAAAGGTGCCGTCCCCACCCGATTCGGTACTTCCCTCGCCGCTGGTGGCCTCGCCAGAACCCCCAATCCCTGTGCCCGAAGCCACGATCATCGTGCCGAGATAGACCTTGGCGCCGACCACGGGTGCGCCCTTGGCGTCGCGCACCACGCCCGCCACCGTGCGCCCGCGCTCGACGACGATGGTGCCGACATCGGTGGTTTCGCCGCCTTTGACCACGACGCCATCTTTGGCGCCTTCGACAAAGCCTGCGCCCTTCACGCGCAGGGCGTAGTTGCCTGCAGGTACGGCCTCAAGCGTAAAGGCACCGTCGACGACGTTCGCGTTTTGCAACCATCCGACCCGGGCGGTCCCACTTTTGGGCGCGCTGCCATCCGCAAAGGCGACCTTGCCTACGATCTTGCCCTCGCCGGGCACCACCACGCGCACCCCGGTCGCGCCGGTCTTCGCGTTCGTAGGATTTTGCGGCAAACCGCCCCACTGCATCTGGCCACCGCGGCTGCCAGAAAGCGAATACTCGCCGTCGCCCAACCCGTAGACGACAAAATTGCCGTCGCCGTCCGAGGTGGCCGTCGCGGTTTGGGTCATCAGTTCCATCAGATCTCCGCCATTTTTGGATGGATCGAGATAGGCCACCACGCTGGCTTCGGGGACGGCAGCGCCTGCTTCGTCCACCGTCGTGCCAGCAATCTTGCCGACCTGGTCTACGACCAACTCGAGGTTTTCGATATCGCGCGCAACATTCGCGTTCGGCGCAAGCTGCGCCAGCGGCAACGGCTTGCTGGTCGCGGTTTCGCTGCGCGCCAGGAGCTTGGTTTTTTCTAGCGCTTCGGCCCCGGCAGCTAGCGCAACCGCCTTAAACTCAAACGTACCGTCGGCAAGCGCCGTGGTCGACCGCGTGCCGTCGGCACTGCCGGCCAACGATACATTGGCGTACGCCACGGCCGCCTTGTCAGTCGTTACCACCCGTCCACGCAGCGCGATGCCCTTCTTGACAGTTAACAACACCAGTTCGCGCGTGCCGTTCGCATCCACAGCCGTAATGCTCGACGTCGCCGCAGCAAAGTCGGCATGGCGCGCGCGAAACCGATATGAACCCGGCGCCACCGCGGCGACGGTGAACTCGCCCTTGGCATCACTCTGCGCCAGCGGTTGGCTGTCGATTTCGCCAAAGTACGAGCTGGCGTCGATGGCAAAGATCTTCGCGCCTTCAACAGGGGCGCCCGCCTCGTCGACCACTCGACCGCGCACCGGGGCG
Organism: Myxococcales bacterium; assembly: GCA_016716835.1. Taxonomy (NCBI): domain Bacteria; kingdom Pseudomonadati; phylum Myxococcota; class Myxococcia; order Myxococcales; species Myxococcales bacterium. Next base: position 2,484,951 of record JADJUW010000001.1, read on the forward strand.
CCGCGCTTAAGGCGGACCGCGACCTCTTTGGACTTGCCTGAAATCTCTACAAACTCCGCGTGCGCCGCAAAGCCATCGGCCCGCACCGTCAAGGGCGTCCAACCTTCGCTGACACCGACCAAGGTCGCCTTGCCATCCGCCGCGGTTGTTTGGGCATGTTCGGCCAGCGCTTCCACGGCCACGCGCGCGCCGGCAATCGGTCCTTCATCGCTGGTCACGGCGACCGTCAACGTCGCGCCTTGCTTGACGATGATCGTCACCGGCGGGCTTTTATCTGACAGCAGGTGCATCGTGGAGCCGACCAAGGCGCCGGCTTGCGCGGTAACTCCGTAACTCCGACCGAGGAGCTTGTCGAAGGCAAACGAGCCGTCATCTTCGGCCGTCGTTTCGCGCTTGGGCTCGCTGCTCACCCAAATTTTCGCGCCAGCTACCGGTGCCCCGGCCTCATCGACCACCACGCCCTCGAGGCGCAACGTGCCTTCGGCGTCGGGCTCGCGGCTAAATGGCGCAATCATGTCGCCAGCGCCACCACGGCCCGGCGCCGCTTTAGCAAGCGCCTTGGCGGCGGGTTGCGCCGCAGGGTCTTTGCTGGGCTCCACTTGGCGCTTGCCTTGCCAAATCAGCAGACCAACGGCCAACAATACTAGTGCGACGACAAAAGGTAACCAGCGCTTCATGCGCGCAAGCTAGCGCAACGCGGACAGCGATGCGAACGAACCTTCTACTTTATGAGAACCCGCGCGTCAGATCACTCTGGGTGCTTGCCGCCAGCGCCGCCGCCCTCGGTTTTGCCCGAGCCGTCGCCCTTGCCGCCGCCGGTGCCATCGCCTTTATGCGTGGCTGGCGCCGCGTCGTCGGCATGTTTGCCGCCTGCACCGCCGCCTGCTTCGGCGCCGCTGCCGTCACCCTTACCGCCGCCAGAGCCATCGCCTTTGTGCGCGGCTACGTTTGTTGGCGTGGTCGACTTCTTGGCGCAAGCGCTGCCACCAAGCGCCAAACCGACAACCACCGCGAGCATTGAAATTTTCTTCATAAGCGAAGATGTCACACGATCCGCCAACCAAGTCAATTACAGATCCGCGATCAGCCACGACGTCGCGGGCGCCGCCGACGCGGCCCATTGCTGCCAGGTTTTGGCGAGGTATCACCTGGCCGTGACGATGACCGCGGCGGTGCCCCGATGGTAAATGATTCGACGCGTACCGGCGCCGCGCTGGCAGGTTCGAGGGCGCGTGCAGGTGGCAATCGCTGCGGACCTCGCTCGTGCGGCGCACGACCTGGACCGCGCCCGCCACGCCGACCGCGGGGATCACGTCGCCCTGGCGACGACGGCGGCGTTGGCTCAAAGCTCGGCGACAGCTCGCGCCGCACATACGCCGACCAGATCTTGTGCGCATCGTCGCTAAATCCGCGGAGGCGCTCATCGAACCCCGCCAAGAACAACCGCACCGACTCGAAATCGCGGCGAAAAAACCATTCGGCGCGCGAGCTATGTGGCGCCGACACCACTTGCGGAAAATCAATGATGACGACGCCCTCGGCGCCGGCGAGAATGTTAAAGGGCGATAGATCGCCATGAATTAGATCGAGGCAAAGCATGCCGATGATTTGCCGCCGCAGCTCGAGATAGAGCGCAAAGGCCTCCAGTTGCGTGAAAGCGAGATCGTTGAGCCGCGGCGCCGCGTTGCCGTCCTTGTCGCTCACCATGTGCATGAGCAAGACGCCCTCGTAAAACATCTCGGGCTTGGGTACGCGAAGTCCCGCGGCATAAAGCCGCCTTAGCGCATCGGCCTCGGCGGATTTCCATGCGTCCTCCTCGGCCTGGCGGCCAAAGCGGCTGCCGCTGTCAATTGCGCGCTGGGTGCGGCTGCTCCGCACGCCTCGCCCCTCTTTGTAGTCGGCGTTGCTCTTAAAGCTGCGCGTCGCGCGGTCTTTATAAACCTTGGCCGCGATCACTTCGCCGCCGCGCCGCACCCGGTAGATATCGGCCTCTTTGCCGCTCTTGAGCCGCCCTATCACCTCTTCGATGATGCCGTCGGCCAGCAGCGGGTCTAAGGGGTGGGCCATGCCTTACACCGCCCAGACTTGCGCACTACACTGCTTGACCTTCGCCAACGCGCGATCACACGTAAGCAGGGGCGCGTCAATTGCCTCGGCGAGCGCCAAATAGAGCGCGTCGTAGAAGGTGGCGTTACCGCGCAAGGCAAAGGCACGGCGCAGGAGCGGCACATGCGGGTAGCGAACCATTGGCAGGTTGGCCAGGTCGACGAGACTGGCCAGCGCGGTCGCAGGGGTCATGAGGCCCGCCGCGGTCAGACGGCGCAAGACTTGGCCAACCTCGGCATCGAGCAGCTGGGGCGCGGCCAAATGGCGAGCAGCTCGCAAGCGCCCTGCGACGGCGACTTGCTTGGGCCCATTGACAAGAAATTCGATGACGGCAGACGCGTCGACAACAATGATCATTTGCGCGCGCCGCGCTCGATACGCACGAGCGCCGCCATATCCGCTCGCACCTGCGGCCGGGCCTGCGCGCTTTGGGTTAGCTCCTCCAACGTTGGGCGCTCGGCCAGCAGCTTCATTTCCGCGAGCAAATAGTCAGATAGCGTGGTGCCTTGCTGGGCCGCACGCGCCTTGAGGGTCCGATGAATGTGCTGAGGCACATTGCGGACCTGCACCATCTTCGTCGACATGTTACCAGCATAGTTGCATGTGCAGCACATGTCAATCACGGGCATGGGCCCGCGGGCGCCAGGCGTGGCCTGCCGTGGGAACTCTAGGACCGCGGGCAGGTTTTATGGGCGGCCGGGTTCTGACGATATTCGGCCGAGTCGGCGAGCGGGCAGTTGGCCGAGATCAGCGCGCGCAGATCGCGAACCTGCTGCCAAGTAAGCGCGATTGGATCAAACACGAGCGGGATGGTCGCGTCATTGCTGATGCGGGCGCGCAGGGCGGCCAGCTTGCCCTCGCCGGTCTGCCAGATCAGGCCAAAATGTTGGGCGTAGGCGGTGATGAGCGCGGCGTTCGGCGCGCCCGAGAGGTGCAACGAGTTCTCAAACGTATCGTGTTCGGCGTTGATCGACAGATTGTAGCTGCCGGTAAATATTTCCTTGCCATCGACGATCATGAACTTGTTGTGCATTTGCACCGCGTACGCGGCATTGAAGCGATACGCATACGTCTTGTAGCGCACGGTGATCCCCGCCTCGCCGAGCGACTTGGCAAACAGCCGGTCCTTGTTTTCGCAGTCGAACACGTCTTGGTCGCCATCGGCCTGTGCGAGGCAGGCCGCTAGCTCCTCGGCTTGCTCGGCGGCGCCGGAGGTGCTGAGATACTCTTGTTGGTCGACGTACACCTTGATGTCGAGCGCCGGGCGAGCCTGCTTGGCCGCGATCAAGGCCTCGGCGATCGGCTTGAGCCGCAAATGGCCCGAAGCAACATAGATCGACGAGCGCGCGCGGCCAATCGCCGCCACCCATTCATCGGAGACCGTCATCTTTTGCCAGTCGGTGCGAAAGGTCGTGGGCGTGCCGGGCTGCCAGAACATGTTGGCCGATGTAAGCCATAACTGAAGATTTGGGTCATCGGCGATGCCTTCCATGTCGCTGAGATCAACCGTTGACAGGTTGTAGGGCAGATCGTCGTCTAACGAAAATTCGCGGGAGCGTTCCCACATTAAGTTGAATTCGCCTTGAAACGCCGCCGCCAGCTCGGGGCTGTTACGAATAAACAAGGTGTTTTCGTCATACTGCGCGCCGCCGTACGAGAAATTGCCGCTACCTGAGACCACGCTCGCGGTCGCCGCCGCCCCAAGGTCGTCGCGCGGGCCGTCTACGATCACGAATTTGTGATGCATGATCTTGTTGACGTAGCGGACATTTATGCCGAGCTGTTCGAGTCGGCCCGACTTCGAGTTGGCCTTAGCGGTGCCAGTGAGATTTTTTTCGGCGCGCGCCGTCTCGAACACGAAGCGCACGTCGACGCCACGCGCCAGCGCGCGCTCGAGCGCCGCGGTCACGCCGGCGTCGGAATAGCTGTACATCGCGACGTCGACCGAAAAAACGGCCTGGTCGATCCACTCGGCGGCGCGCGCCGTGTGCGTGCTGCCGGCGGGTTGCGGCGAGAAGATGACGCTAATATCCGAGGCCTGATAGTAGCCGCGCTCGGTCGCAAATTCGAGCAGCGCGGTAAGCACGACATTGCCGACATAGGGCACCTTGTCGAGCTCAAGCAGCGTATCGAACCGATTGTCGTCCGCCGTCCCCGGCAACAAGTCGGCGCCGTCGCGCTTCTTGACGATATTATTGGCGGGTCGCGACGCCAACCCCGCCTCGTTGCGCAACACGGCAAGCGTCGTGTCGGATGCGTTGACGGCGGCAAGAATCGCCAACGCCTCGGCAGATCCTTCCGCCCACGGTGCCGCCTTGTCGTCGTACTCGGCGTCCTCGAAGTCACCGTCCTGCGGTTCCAAACACCCGGCGCCAGCCAAGCCAGCTACGCACGCGACGATGCCTAACCGCGTCGCCCACCTCGATCGATAGAATTTAGTTCGCTTCATCATGGTTGGCCGGGAAGCAAGATTGGGGCCGCGACTTGTCACCGTAACTTCACCGACTCATATTTTTTTACACTTTAAATTCAACATGTTACGAATTTCATGCGAAACGGATTCAGCAGGTTTTCATTACCTGGCGAGGTCCGTCGCCAGCTAATGCGCTGGCCACGGTGCTGCCGCCGCCGCGCAAAATACGCAACAATGCGCGCATGTCAGCCCATCGCAGCCGGTTCGCGCTTCAATGCGAGCGCATCCGTCTTCGCGCCATGCGCATGGTCGAGCGCGCCAAGCGCGGCGACCTCGAAGACGCCATCCGTCGCGAACTCGAATCCACGCAAGCCCAGCTCGAGGCCGCCGCCCCAGCGAACCCTAGCGACGATCGCATGCAACTGCTGGCTAGCCGAATGGGGCTCTCACCCGACGACGTCGAGCTCGGGTGGGCAAGCGTTGCGCTGGCCTGCGATCCGCGCCTCGCACCGCACATCGAAGCCCTCAGCGGTGAACGTCCGAAACTCGGACTTAGCCTGGTGGGCTTTGCGGCGCTCGCGCAGCTGCCGATGGCACGCTGCGTGGCGCTAGGCATGAGCCTGTCGTCGGGACACCCATGGATCAGTTCGGGCCTGCTCGAGCTCGGTGAGGGCTCGGTGGGCACCTTGCGGCCGGTCACGGCCTCGGGGCGCCTTTGCCGCTATCTCGCCGGCGACAACGCGCCCGACGACGACGTCGCCACGTATGGGGGGACCGTGGAATTGCCTGAAGCGCTAGTGTTCAGCCCGGGGCAGATGGTGGCGCTCGCACGGCTCCGACAGGCATTTTCCCTCACGGACAAACCCGTCATCCAACTTGCCGGCGTGTCGTGGACGGGCCGCCGCACCGCGCTCGCGCACGTCGCCGCCGAACACAACCTCGCCGTCGTCTTTGTCGATCTGTCGCTGGTCGGCAACAACCGCGCGAACATTGAGCGCGTGTTGCGCGGCCTGCGCCGCGAAGCGATGTTGCGCCCCGCGATTCCCATGGTGGTTGGCATCGAAAGCATCGCGGCGGGCGAACAACCCGATCAAGAGCGGCTGCGCGCCGTCGCGAATTTTCTCGACACCTATGCTGGCATCTGCGGCACCGCCACCACCGATGCCTCGGTCGATCTGCCGCTTTCGCGCCCCACCTGGCGCGTGGCCTGGCCCGTGCCCGATGGCGCCACGCGCAGCGCGCTGTGGAAGGGATACCTTGGTGACGCCTCGGCGGACGTGCAGCGGGATATCGAGCAAACCGCGATGCGCTACAAGATGGGCGCGGGCGCCATCCGTCGCGCCGTGCGCGCCGCGCGCGTGGTCGCGAGCGGGCGCGACGACGCGCGGATCACCAGCGACGATATCATCGAGGGCACGCGCCATGAAATTAGCGAACGCCTTGGCGCCTTGGCGATGCGAGTAGACGTCGACCAATCGTGGGAAGACATCGTCTTGCCGCCCGATATTCTCGACCAGATCCGTGCGCTCATCTCGCGCGTCCGCCATAGCCACAAGGTGCTCGATCAGTGGGGCTTTCATCGCAAGGTGGGACGCGCCACCGGGGTTGCGGCGCTGTTTTCAGGGCCACCGGGCACGGGCAAATCCATGGTCGCAGGGATTATCGCGCGCGATTTAGGCCTAGACCTCTACCAGATCGACCTTTCCAAGGTGGTTTCGAAGTGGGTTGGCGAAACCGAAAAGCAGCTCGCCAAGATCTTTGACGCCGCCTCGTCGGGCCAGGTGCTCTTGCTCTTTGACGAGGCCGACTCGCTGTTTGCCAAGCGCACCGAGGTCAAGTCGTCGGTCGATCGCTATGCCAACCTCGAGGTCAACTACCTCTTACAACGCATCGAGGCGTTCTCCGGCATCACGCTGCTCACGACCAACCTCGACTCGAGCATCGACCCCGCGGTGCGGCGACGGCTTGCGGCGCACGTCAAGTTCTACGCGCCCGACGAGGGCGAGCGCGCCGAGCTCTGGCGCCGCATGCTGGCCGTCGATGCGCCGCGCGCAGCCGATATAAATGCCGATGACCTGGCGCAACAATTCGCCGACATGACCGGCGGCAACATCAAGAATGCCGTCATTGGCGCCGCCTTCTTGGCCGCCGCCGAAGATCACCACATCGATCACGCCACGCTCGAGCGCGCCGCGCGCAGCGAATACAGCTCGATGGGACGCGTGCTCGGCAACGGCCGTCGCCGATAAGATGTGCTAAACTGCCGCCATGAAGGCATTTCGCTGCGTTTTAGCCACTGTGTTCTTACTCGCCAGCGCCGCCGCCTGCGACAACTCGTCAAGCGCCACCGCTGAGGCCGGCAAGGCGCCTGCGGGCAAGGTGGTCGGCGGCGTGCGCTACCTTGCCATCGACGTGGTCGATAGCGGCTATAAGCCCGACAAGCTGACCGCCAAGCCCGGCGAAAAGCTCATGCTGGTGTTTACGCGCAAGACCGAAAGCGCGTGCGCCAAGCAAATCAAAATTGCCGGCGGTGCCGCCGTCGATTTGCCACTTAACGAGCCCAAGGAATTTCCCGTCACCATGCCGGCGAGCGGCAAGCTCGGGTTTGCCTGCGGCATGGATATGATGACCGGCGTCATCGTTCCAAACTGACGTCGCGGCCTACCTCACGGCAAACGACACCACAAAACACACCGGGACCGGCCGGCCCTGATCAAGATAGGGTCGATAGGTCCAACCGCGAATCGTTTTTTCGATATCGCGCTTGGCGTGGGCCGGTACCGCGCCAAGCACGCTGACCGAGCTGACGCCGCCAGCGGCGTCGATGCACAGCTTGTTGCTAATAAAGTCGGGCAGCGCGCGGTCTTCGCGCAGCTTGGGCGTGGCGCCAGCGAGGCGCGTTACCGTGCCGGGTGGCACGACGCGTGGCTGGCGTGACGCCGCTGGTGGTGTCGCGGACGCCGCCGCGACGATCAGCGAGGTTGCGGATGCAGACGATGTCGCGGGCGCAGCCAACAGCGCTGGGGGCGCGTCCAGCGGCTGTGTTTCCTCAACTCGCGCATCGGGCGCCAGCGGCGCGGGCGTGCTGGTCAGCGACTCGGCCGGCGCGGGAGCTAGCGGTAGCGGCGCGGCGATCCGCGGCGCGACCTCGCTGGCCTGGCGTTGCCTAATCTCCGACGGCGTTGGCTCAAAGACATATGTCGCGTCGGCCTTGGCGACAAATTGTTTACGCCACACCGTCTCGCCTTGCGCCTTGAGCACCAGCTCATGCGGCCCTGGTTGCAACTCGCGCTGCAGCGGCGACGTGGTCTGCCAATCGCTTTCATCGAGGCGCGCGGCATACTTGGCATCAAACCGCAGCACCACGCTCGCCAGGTGATTGGCGCTCGCCTTTTCCAGCACATGGTGAATCGCGAGCGCCTCGCGTGGCTGCACGTTTAGATTGAGCACCGCCGGCTTGTAGCCTGCGTGCGAAATTGTCAGATTGTATTCACCTGGCGCTAGGTCCCGCACAAATGGCGATCCTTGCTGCGGCGCGTCGCCATCGATCGCAAGCGATGCCGTGTCGGGCACGACCGTCACGCGCACCTTGCTCGGTGGCACGGGCGCCGGCGCGACTTCGACCGTGGGAGCCGCGCGGGGCACAGGCACCCGGCCCACGGCCCACCACGCCCCATACGCTAGCGCGCCAAGCACGAGCCCTAGCGCCGCCCATTTGGGCCACCGAGCCCGCTCGCTGCCCTGCACAACCGCCGCCCCGAGTGACAACGGTGCCTCATACGTCTCGCGCATCGCCTCATCGACGGCGTCGTCGCGCGAGCCCGCCGCCCACACAAACGACGAGGTCGTGCGCTTGCGCCGGCCATCGCGTCCCGCCAACGAGCCCGGCCGCAAGTCGACGATCGTCGCGTCCATTTTTTCCGAGACATCCGGCACGTCGTCGAGCACCACCGGGACGCCGCTGGTTTGCTCGCGCTGCCCCCATGCCTCCTCGACCACCTCATCCTCTGCCTCGGCTTCGAGGCGCGCGCGCGCGCCGTTTGCATCGTGCGGCGATGCCGTCGCCGCAGGTGGCTTGCGCCATGTATTGGTCGGTCCCGCGACGTCGACCGCGCCTGGCCTATCCGCGCTTGGATCCGGCAACGCGAACGCCCATTCACACCACTGCGTAACCTGGTGCGCCGTCGCCTCGACACCCAGGCGGCGCTGCACCCCCACCAACGCGGCACGAAACGCCGAGGCCGAGCCAAACCTGGTTTCAGGATCCCGCTCAAGCGCTTTGGCAATCACCGCGTCGAGCTCACGCGGGCATTTTGGATTTTGCGCGCTCGGCGGCGCGATGTCGCCGCGCTGCACCTTGAGCAGCGTCTGATACTCATTTTTGGAGGCAAACAGGGGACGCGCCGTCAGCAGCTCGTGCGCGATAATGCCCGCCGAAAACAGATCAGCGCGGCCATCAGTGGACTTGCCGGAAATAGCCTCTGGCGCCATGTAGGCGAGCTTGCCTTTGACCCGTCCAGTCTGCGTGCGGAACTGCTGTGCCTGCGCCTTGGCAATGCCAAAATCGATGATCTTGACGTCACCGGCGCTCGTCAGCAGCAAATTTGACGGCGACACATCGCGATGCACCAGCCCCAGCGGCTGCCCGTGTTCGTCGCGCCGCGTGTGCGCGTACCCGAGCGCCTCGAGCAGCTGCAACATTACCGACAGCGTAACGGCGATCGGCGGCGGCCCGGCAACACGACGGGCCTGCCGCAGCAGCCGTCGCAGATCGCGGCCGTCGATGTACTCCATCGAAATGAAGTAGACGTGCCCGACGCGGCCGAGTTCGTAGAGCTGCACGATATTGGGGTGCTGCAGCATCGAAGCCAACTTGGCCTCGCGCACAAACGAACGCACGAACGTCTCATCCTCGGCCAAGTGCGGCAGCAGGCGCTTTAGCGCGACGGTGCGAGGCTTGCCATCAACGCCCTGTTCGATGGCGCGATGGACCGTGGCCATGCCGCCAACTCCCAGGCGCTCACACACCGTGTACGGCCCAAAACGCTCACCACCTGGATGCCCCGCCGGCAGGGCGGCGTCAGTTTTATGCGGTGACTCCGACATGGGGGCTGCGACGTAAAAGTCTACAGGTCGGCGCAAGTGCTTTCAACGCCGATATGGCCGGGCCGCCTGCCCACATGTAGGCTTGAGCCTAAACTTCGCTCGGTGTCTTGAGGTCCATCGTTAGCGCGTGAATGGGTCCCTTGAGTTCTTCGGCCAAGGCCGCGTTAACCAGACGGTGGCGCTGCACCATGGTCTTGCCCGCGAACGCCTCGGAGACTATGGACGCCTTCCAATGGTCTTTCGTGCCGGTTAGATCCTGTAGCTCGATCACCGCATCTGGCAGCGCGGCGACGAGCTTGGCGACAATCGCTTCTTTTCCATGGCTCGTTCTCCCTACAGGATTCCCAGCGACTTGCCAACCGTCGCGAAGGCGGCGAGCGCGAGGTCGATATCGGCGTCCGTGTGCGCCGCCGAAATTTGCACCCGAATGCGCGCCTGGCCGTGCGGCACGACGGGATAAGAAAAGCCAATCACATAGATGCCGTGGGTCAGCAACTCGGCGGCGAATTGCCCTGCAAGCTTGGCATCGCCGAGCATGACCGGGACAATCGGGTGCGTACCGGGGCGCACCGTCAAGCCAGTGGCGACGATGCCGCGGCGAAAGCGCTGGGTGTTGGCGTCGAGCCGGTCGCGCAGCGCCGTCGACGCGGTAATCAACTCAAGCGCGGCCAAGCTGCCGGCGACGATGGGTGGCGCCAGCGTGTTGGAGAAGAGATACGGCCGCGAGCGATTGCGCAAGAGCTCAACGATTTCCCGGCGGCCGCTGGTAAAGCCGCCCGACGCGCCACCCAGCGCCTTGCCCAAGGTGGACGTAATAATATCGACGCGGCCGACCACGTCGCAGTGCTCCGGCGTGCCGCGGCCCGTCGCGCCGACAAACCCAGTTGCGTGGCTATCATCCACCATGACCAACGCGTGATACTTGTCCGCGAGGTCGCAAATCGCGCGCAAATCGGCAATGTCGCCGTCCATCGAAAAGACGCCGTCGGTGGCGATGAGGCGCAAGCGCCGCGCCTGGGTCGCTTGCAGCATGGCCTCAAGCTGCGCCAGGTTGCCGTGTTCGTAGCGATGCCGCTCGGCCTTACACAGGCGAATGCCATCAATGATCGACGCATGGTTGAGCGCATCGGAGATGATGGCGTCTTCCTCGCCGAGCAAGGTTTCAAACAGGCCCCCGTTGGCGTCAAAACATGAGCCATACAGAATCGTGTCTTCTGTCGCGAGCAAGCTCGAGATGGCGGCCTCGAGCGCCTTGTGGCCATCCTGCGTGCCACAGATAAAGCGCACGCTCGACATGCCGTAGCCGCGTTCATCTAGCGCGCGATGCGCCGCGGCAATCACCGTCGGGTGGCTAGACAACCCAAGGTAGTTATTGGCGCAAAAATTGAGCACGCGCTGCGCGCCGACCTCAATCTCGCGCGCCTGCGGCGAGGTGATCACGCGCTCGTGCTTCCATAAGCCCGCCGTCGCGATTTGCGTTAGCTGCTCTTTGATCGGATCGGTAAGCGCCATGGCGGCATCATCCCATCACCAAGCGACGATGTCATCGCGGCAACCACATCGAATATTATTGGCCGCTGCCAATTACCCCCTGACAATTGCGATATAATTTGGCGGCAATGGGACGTCGGCCGCAAACTAGCCCGCCCCGCGACCACGCCCTGGTCGTGGTCGTCGCCAGCAGCGCCAAGCTCGCCGAGCGCGTGCGGCACGCGTGCCGCGGCACCGACCAAGTTGTCATCGTCGATGGCGATGCCGAGCTGCAAAATGCCCTAAGCACCAACGTACGCTTGATCGTCGTCGGCGATGCCTCGCGCGGCTTGCGCGGTGCCGACTTGGTACACAAGCTGCAGTCGCATTACAGCAGGAATGCCCACCCGGTGCCGCCGATCGTCACCGTCGGCGTCGACCTGCCGCTGGGCGAGGTCTTTTACCGCGCGCCCGCGCAAATCGGCGACGCGGAATTCGTCAGCATTATTAACAGCGCGCTGTCGACCCGGCGACCTCCTGAAATCGCCTTGGACCGCGATGCCCAACGGCTCAATCAGATCTATCAATATGGTCGCCGCCTCGCCGATCAGCGCGACTTAGTGGCCGCGGCCCGCCTCGCCGCCAGCGCCGCCGCGGCCTTGGTCAGCGGCGAACATGCCCACGTCTGGTACGTCGATGAGGCCTCGGGTTCGCTGTGGGCGGGCGGCGGTGCGTTGCAAGAAGAAGAAAATCAAGAGCTCAGCGCGGCCCACGGGATCGCGGGCTTTGCGGTGCGCGTCAACCAAGCCCTCGCCGTAACGCGTGCCAGCGATGACCCGCGCTTTGTGAGCGCGGTCGATAACCCAATGGGCAAGCGCGACGATCGCCTGGTCGCGGTGCCCGTCGCGACCGCGGGGGGCGAGGTCCACGCGGTGCTGGTGGTCACGCGCCATAGCAATGCCGCGCCGTTTAGCGACGGTGACGTCGGCGATCTGCGCGAGCTCGCGCACGCCTGGGCGCCGTTCTTGCACCAACAAAGCAAAGAGCTGCACGTAAAAAATCTGGTGCAAAGTGAATACGTCAATCCGGGCGGGGAGCGCCTGTTTCGCGACGAGGCCCTGGCGGCGCAACAGTTCCGCACCGCCACCGGCGATGTCATCCGCGTGCACCCGGGATGGGTCAAAGGCGTGTTCTGGCTCATCATCGGCGGCTTTTTCGCGGCGTTGCTGTTTTCGGCCATCGCCAGGGTTCATCGCTATGCCAAGGGGCCCGCGGTCATTCGCATCACGGGCCGCAGCGAGGTAATCAGCACAACGCCGGGCTCGGTTGCCGCGGTGCGCGTCGCGCCTGGGCAGCGCGTTGCGGCCGGCCAGCTGCTCGTGCAGCTCAGCAACAACGAACAAAGCGCGGCGATGGCCACCATCCAGGCCGAGTTCGAGCGCAACCTCATCGTCTATTTGCAAGCGCCCAATGACCCTGGGATTCGGCAGTCGCTGTCGGGCTTGGTACGGCAGCGCGATACCGCGAAGGCCGCGCTCGAGGCGCGGCAAATTTATGCCCCGCACGATGGCGTCGTCCGCGAAGTGCTCGTCGGCGAGGGTCAGCTCATCGAGCCCGGCACGGTGGTCGCGTCACTCGCGGTCCCCAACGCCCCAGGTGGCGCGCGCATCGTGGCGTTTATCCCGGGCAGCGAACGCCCGCGCCTGGCTGCCGGCCAAGAGCTGCGAATTACAATTTCGGGGTTCCGCGAGGCCGACATGATTCTCAAGGTGGATCGCGTCAGCAACGAGATCCTCGGCCCGCAGGAGGCCGTGCGCCGCTACCTCGGCGGGCGATTTGCCGAGGCCACCCAAATTGCTGGCCCCGTGGTGGTCGTGGAAGGCACGATTGCGACCACCTCGTTTGTCGACAGTGGCGAAACCTTTGAAATTCCCGACGGCATGAGCGGGCTGGCGGAAATCAAGTTGAAGTCCGAGTCCATGCTCAAGACGTTGATCGTAGGCGAAAAATGAGCGAACCAGCCGCACCCTTCCTCGAAGGCGACAACGAAAACGATATTCGCGCGGCGCTGCAGCAGCTGGCCTACGATCGACGCAAACGGCGGATTCCCTTCATCCAGCAACTCGAATCGGCGGATTGCGGCGCGGCGTGTCTCGCGATGGTCGTGAACTATTTTGGCAACGCGGTGACGCTCGACGATGTGCGCGGCAAGTTCGTGACGTCCGCGCGTGACGGCAGCGACGGCGCCTCCATCGCCGCGGCCGGTGAGGCCTTCGGCCTGCGCGCGCGCGGCATTACGCTCGACGTCGAGCACCTGCAATACCTGCCGCAGGGCTCGATCCTACACTGGAACTTCAACCACTTCGTCGTGTTTGACCGCTTCACCAAGGACGGCGTCGAGCTCGTCGATCCGGCGCTCGGTCGCCGCGTCGTCCCGATGCCGCAGGTGCGCGTGTCGCTGACCGGCGTTGCCATCGTCTTTGAGATAAGCGACAAGTTTGAGGCTAAAGAGCAGAATGCCTCACGGATCGCGTGGTTCGCGCATCAGCTGCGTGGCCAAGGGCCCTTGCTGGCGCGCATCCTCACGACGTCGGTGCTCTTGCGCGTCGTCGGCTTGGTGCTGCCGCTGCTCACCGGCACCATCATCGATCGCGTGATTCCGCGCAGCGATATCTCTTTGTTGTGGCTTGTCCTTGCGGCGGTCGTGCTGGTGGCCCTCTTTAACTCGGTCAGCGGCTTGGTGCGTGCCCATCTAATGATGCAAATGCGCACCAACCTCGATACCAAGCTCACCTTTGGCTTCATGGACTATATCACGCGTCTGCCCTACGACTTTTTCCAGCGTCGCCCGGTCGGTGACTTGCAGATGCGGGTCAACAGCAACGCCCAGCTGCGCGAGATTCTCACCGGCACCACCCTGTCTTCCATTCTCGACGGCATCTTGGTCATCGGCTACGCCGCGGTCATTTTCACAATTTCTCCCACAATGGGATTTGCGGCGCTCATCATCGCCGCCGTGCAGGTGTCGGCGTTCGTGCTCTCGCGCCGCCGCATGCGCGAAATCAACGTCCAGGCGATCGAAGCCTCATCGAAGACCCAGTCCTATTTGATCGAGCTGCTCAGCGGCATGTCGACGCTCAAGATCGCCGCGGCCGAGCGTCGCGCCGCCGAGCGTTGGTCCAACATGTATGTCAATGAGCTCAACGTCAACCTCGACCGCGGCCGGCTGCAGGCCAACGTCGATGCCTTCAGCGGCGCCATCAGCGGCAGCGTCAACATCATCATGCTGATGATCGGTGCGACCTTGGTACTCGAAGGCGACATGTCGATCGGCAGCATGATCTCGACCACCGCCATTGCGCTGGGCATGCTCGGCCCGATCACGGGCCTGGTCGGCACCTTTTTCCAATTGCAGCAGCTCGACACCTACCTCGACCGCATCGACGACGTGCTGCGCTCGCCGCCGGAGCAAAACAAAGAAGAGGTCACGGCCGCGCCGACGCTGCGCGGCAAGATCACCCTGGAGCATATCTCCTTTCGATACTCGCCCGCGTCGCCGATGGTCGTTACCGACGTGAACTTGGAGATCGAGGCTGGCGCCATGGTCGCCATTGTCGGCGCTTCGGGCAGCGGCAAGTCGACGCTGGCTAGTATTATCGGATCGCTCTACAAGCCCACCACGGGTTATGTTTATTTCGACGGCAACGATGCCGCTAAGCTCGATCTGCGCAGCGTGAGGCGACAGCTCGGCGTCGTGCTGCAAGACTCGTTTTTGTTTGCCACTTCGGTGCGCGACAATATTGCGCTCACCAACCCCACCGCCTCGCTCGAGACCATCGCGATGGCCGCCAAGATGGCGTGCATCCACGATGATATCCTGGCCATGCCGATGGGCTACGACACCGTGCTCGCCGACCGCGGCAGCTCGATGTCTGGCGGCCAACGCCAGCGGATCTCGCTTGCGCGCGCCCTAGTCCATCGTCCCGGTATCCTCATCCTCGACGAGGCCACCTCGGCGCTTGACGCCCGCACCGAGCTGCAAGTGATCGAAAACCTCGGCAAGCTGCAGTGCACCCGCATCGTCCTGGCGCATCGCCTCAGCACGGTTAAGAACGCCGACCTCATCTTGCTCATGGATGGTGGCTACGTCTTAGAACGCGGAACGCATGAAGAGCTGCTCGCCAAGCGCGGCAAGTACTACGAATTGGTGCAGGCGCAAATCCAGATGATGCCGGGAGCGCCGACGCCATGAGAGGGATCCTATGGCTCTGCCTCGCGCTGCTGCCAGCTTGTCAGGGCAAACCCGCCGGCGGCGAAAAAACGGCGGATGAGGTTTTGGTGGCACCCCCGTCCCCCTCCCCTACCAAGCCACCGTGGATTGGCGTGATCGTCCCAACCGACGCGCAAGACGTTCTGGCGCCCTATGCCAGCACCGTTACGTCCTTGCCAATTAGCGTCGGCCAACGCGTCGCGGCCGGCGACGTCGTGGCATCACTCGATCCTCGCCCCATTCAAGAAGAGTTAGCCACGGCTCGGGCCGCGCTTGCGCAAGCCCAAGCGGCCTTGCGTTCGGCGAGGGTAAGCGCGGAGGCGGCGAGCGCGGCCGTGGCGCGCGCCAAGGCCGCCTTTGAGGGTTCGTACGGCGCCAAAGAAGACATCGCCATCGCTGAATCCAACGAAAAACTTGCCGCCGCCGCCGTCTCGCAAAATGAAGCGTCAGTGGCACAGCAACAGGTCACCACCCAGATGCTGCAGGGCCGCAGCGCCCGCACCCGCGTCCGCGCCAACATCAGCGGCGAGGTTGCGCGCAAATACGTCGAAGTCGGCGGCAAGGTCGAACGCGACGTGCCGCTGCTGCGCATCATTGGCAAGGGCTCGCTGCTGCTGCGGTTTGCGGTGCCACTCGCGGAAAGCGGTAGCGTCCTTCCCGGGCTTAGGCTCAAGCTAGCCTGCGCTGTGGCCGATACCGAGGTCGCTGCCTCTGCCGAAGTTACCCACATGTCACCCGAAGCCGACTCCGTCGCACAAATGATGCTTGGTGAGGCCGCGCTTATGGATGTGCCCGGCGTCGTATTTGCGCCGGGAACCGTATGTAGGCTTACACAGTAGTGTGCAAGTGCATTTGCGCAAGCCCTAAGATTTGCTAAAATTAAAGACGATTTGGAACCGCAAGTACTCGACCAGCGATACCAACTCCAAAGCCGCGTGGCTTCGGGAAGCATGGGATCTGTCTACCGCGGCAAAGATCTCTCGACGGGCCAAGATGTCGCAATCAAGATTCTGACGCTCAATGGTGATGATGACGTCGCGCGCTTCCAACGCGAAGCCGACATCCTCTCCAAGCTGGATCACGCGAACGTCGTAAAATACATCGCGAGTGGTGCCGATCACGGCGTGCACTACATCGTGCAAGAATGGGTCGAGGGCATCACGCTGGCGGCGCATGTACGTACGACCGGCCTCTCGGCAAACGAATCGATCCAGCTCGCTAGCGCGGTGACCGCAGCGCTCAGTTGCGCGCACGCGGTGGGCATTGTCCACCGCGACGTCAAGCCAGCGAATATCTTGTTGCCAACCGACATCATGGCCGATGCCAAGTTGGTCGACTTTGGCATCGCGCGACTTGCCAGCGGCGGCCAACGGCTGACGATGACCGGCATGCTGGTCGGCACGCCTTCGTACATGTCACCCGAACAGGCGCAAGGGGCCAAAGATATTGGCCCCGCGGCCGATATCTGGGCGGTCGGCTGCGTGCTGTATGAAACCCTCACCGGCCAGCAGCCCTTCCGCGGAGATTCCTCACTGGCCATCCGCGCCAAGGTGCTGGTGAGTGATCCGGCGCCACTGACGGATTATTGTGCCGAAGCGACACCGGAGCTGGTGGCGTTGGTGAGCGCCATGCTGAGCAAGATGCCCGAAAAGCGGCCGGCCACCACCAACGATGTGCTTGATCGGCTGCGAGCCATCGGCCCGCTCGCGGATGCCCCAAAGCGGCCGCGCGGCTTTCAGGCGACGTTGACGCCGAAACAAGAGGCCGTGCGCGCGGCGGCCGGCCCGCTAAAATGCGTCATGATGGTGGCGACGCCTCCTGGCCTGGGCGACGAAACTGAAGTGTTAGCGGACATCGCCAAGCGCCACGACCTGCAACTATTTGTCGACGAAGAATTCGCGGTGCTAACCCCGCGCGTCGACGGCCACGCTGGGGCCATGGCCGCCGCGCGCGCCGCGGTCGAGCTGCAAAAGGCATCCGCCGACGCCGCGATTGGCATTGCCAGCTACCACGACCAGACCACGATGGACGCCGCGCTCGATCAAATGGGCCAGGCCGTCGAGAAGAACGCGGTCTCGGGCATGTTCGCGGCGGTGCTCGACACGGCCGCGCCCGAGGTCATGATCGACCCCGAGCTGGCCCAAGAGCTCGATGAAGAGTTCAAAACTGAGATAACGGCGGGCGAGCCGTTGCGCATCTTGCTTGGAGCGCGATAAGGCCCCATGGCCCATCCAGACGACCGCGAGCCTGGTAACGAACCGAGGGGACGACCCTCGCGTTCGACCACCGTATCGCGCGCGATCATTTCGGATGAGCGCCATATTTTGCTGGTGGTCGGCAAGACGTCACAGTCGACGCATGCCTTGCCTGCCAGCGGCCGCGTAACGATCGGCCGCGCGGCGGAAAACGACATCGCCATTGATGATGCGTCGATCTCGCGCCACCACGCCACCCTCATTCTCGACGCCCCGATTCGGATCGTCGACAACGACAGCGCGAACGGCACGTGGATTGGCGACCGCCAAGTGCCAGTTGGCGAAGAAATCACGATGCATACCAACGATCCGTTGCGCATCGGCAACGTGCTCATCGTGCTGCAAACCTGGAGCACTAATAGCCGGCCGAGGCGACTCAAGACGCACGAGTATTTCGAGGCTAGGCTCGAAGAAGAGGCCATGCGCGGCGCGCGGCGCGGCGATGCGTTTGGCGTCTTATTTGCCCACGTCGAAAGCGGCGCCACCGACCCCTTGGCGCTATTTTCGCTGTGTCTGCGCGAAACCGACTTGGTCGCGGAATATGCGCCAGGGCAATACGAAATCCTCGTCGTCGACACCACGCCCTCGGGCGAATCAACGGTTATCTCGCGCGTCGAGACCGCGGCCAGCGAGAACGGGCTTGATATTCGTTTGGGTGCGGCCTGGTTTCCGCGCGACGGCCGCGATGCGTCCGCGCTGATGACACAGGCGCGGGTGCGGGCCGACGAGCATGCGATCAAGCCCTTGCCATCGTCCGACCATGCCGAGCCCAAGCGTCAGGCGTCGCAGGCTGGCCTGGTGGTTTCGGCCCCCTCAATGCGCGCGCTGCACAGCCTCATCGAGCGCGTCGCGGCCTCTGATATCAGCGTGCTGCTCCTTGGCGAGACCGGCGTCGGCAAGGAAATGATCGCCGCCGAAATCCACAAGAAATCGACCCGCGCCGATAAGCCGTATATCCCGCTTAATTGCTCCGCGCTCACCGAAACGCTGCTCGAGAGCGAGCTCTTTGGCTACGAGCGCGGCGCCTTTACCGGTGCCAATACCGCCAAGCAAGGCCTGCTGGAGACCGCCAACGGCGGCGTGTTATTCCTCGACGAAATTGGCGAGCTACCGCTCTCGACCCAGGTCAAGTTGCTGCGCGTGCTCGACGAACGCCGCGTCACCCGGGTTGGCGGTATCGCCAGCAAGCCCATCGACGTGCGCATTGTTTCAGCCACCAATCGCGACGTCGATGCCGAGGTGATTCGCGGCACGTTTCGATCGGATTTGCTCTATCGCCTCAACGCGATGACGGTGCAGGTGCCGCCGCTGCGCGAGCGCCACGCCGAGATCGAGCCGCTCACCCGCCACTTTATCAACCACTTCGCGACGCGCATGAACAAAGAAGTGCCGATTCTCTCCGAGGAGGCCCTCGCGCTCTGTTATCAGTATTACTGGCCCGGCAACGTGCGCGAGCTGCGCAACGTGATGGAGCGCGCGGTGGTGCTCTGCAAAGGCAAGATCATCATGAAGCACGATCTGCCGGTTGAGCGCATGATGGCCAAGTTCGCCGATGCGCGCGCGACGCTGCGGCCCAGCGTTGCGCCGCCCATGCCGCAGCCGAGTTACGGCGCACCTTCCTTTGGAGGGGCGACTCCACAGTCCGCCGCGTTTGGCGCCTCCATCGATTCCTCGACGCCAGGGCCGTATCCGCTGCCCGCGCTGGGTTCTGCGCAATTCGCGCCATCGCGTCCAGATCAGCCAACCTACGGCGCGCCGGCATATCCGCCCGCGTCGCGTGCCGCCACCGCGGCGTCCGAGGACGAAACCATGCATTCGTGGCGAGGCCGCGCATGGGACCGCGCCGAAATCGAGGCCACGCTCGTCGCCTGCGGCGGCAATCAAGCCGAAGCCGCCAAGCGCCTCGGCGTCTCGCGTCGCACGCTGATCAATCGCCTCGAAAAGCTCGGCATCGCGCGTCCGCGCAAGCGGCCTTGATAGGTGATGTAGGCGCATAGGCGTCACGTGCGCAATGGCAAGCCACGGCGCCGTGTCTGCGTCATGGCGCCAAGACGCGACGGCGGCCACTCTGCTACTATTTCGGCCAGGCCATCATGAAACCAACGATCCGCTCGATCACAAATAAATTCGTCGTCCGCACGCCGTGTCTGTCTGTTTCCACGGTAATCGCGGACAGCAATCACGCCGAAGTGTTGCGACAGCGCCTGCGCGAACTCGTGGGAAATCCCGCGGTGCGCGAGTCGCTTTTGATCGCCTCGCAGAGCATCGACGCGGCAATCGACGACTGGCTGGCCGACCCGTGGGCTGCCAAGAATCGTGCAACCGAGCGGTCGATTTTGCGATACGTCACGCGCATGTCGACGCGCGCTACGCCGTTCGGCTTGTTCTCAGCGTGCACCGTTGGCAACTTTGACGAGCACACCGCGCTGGAGCTCGCCGACCGCGCCAAGTGGCAGCGACGCACGCGCATTGACAATGACTACTTGTTTGACGCCGTGCTCGCCCTCGGCCAAGACCGCGAGCTGCGCAAGACCCTGACGTACTGGCCCAATGACACCGGCTATATCGCCGCTGGCAAGCTGCGCTACGCCGAGGCCCGCACGACGGGCTCTGGTCGCGCCTATTTTTTGATGTCGGCTGGCCTCACTGATTACCTAAAGGCGATCCTAGAGCGCGCCAGCAGCGGGGCGACGATAGCTGACCTCAGCGAGGTGCTTTGTCGCGACCCCGAAATCACGCCACCCGAGGCCGAGGAATTTCTCCACGAATTAATCGACGCGCAGGTCATCACGTCCAAGTTAATGCCCAATGTCACGGGCCGCGAGTCGACCCTGGTCGTAGCCGATTTGCTAGAGACCACCGACGCCACCGGCAAATCGGCCGCCAAGGCGCTCAAGTCCGCCTTCAAGCGTGTCGAAGCGCTCGATGCCGCGCCGATGGGTGCCATGCCCGGCGCGTATAGCACCATTATGGATGAGCTCGGTGCCGAGATGCCGGCGGCCGTCCGTACCCCGAAAAACATTAGCCGCACGTTTCAGGTGGATCTGTTTTCTACCCTGGCGCAGCGGCAGCTCAGCCACAAGGTGCTTGCCGAACTTGAACGCGCGGCGCTGTTTCTCGGCAAGATCGCCAATATTCAGCAAAATAGCCAAAATGATTTTCGCAAGGCGTTCGAAGAAAAATTCGAATCCCAGACCATCCCGCTATCGCTTGCGCTGGACAATGAAGCCGGCGTGCGCAAGTCCGATGGTGGCAGTGGCACCGATAGCCCCGTGCTTGCCGGAATCGCCCTGCCCAACCGAGGCGGCGCGCCGCAAGCACCTGCTTACTCGCCCAAAGGCGCTTGGATCGCGGGCATGTTTGAGCGCGCTAAGCTCGAGGGTGCCAAAGAGCTCGTGATCACCGACGCAGACGTCGAGGCGTGCCCCAAGTCCTCATCGGATGCCGTACCGTTTTTGGGAGGCACCTCGGCCATGATCGCAATCGCCGCCAAGAGCCAGGCCGATATCGACGCGGGACGTTTCGACATGCGCGTGATTGGCATCTCGGGGCCGTCCGGCGTAAATTTATTTGGACGTTTCTGCTACGGCTCGCGTGAGATCCACGACATGGTGCTGGCCCAGATCGCCGCGGAGGAGGGCCTGCGGCCCGACGCCGTGTTTGCCGAGATCGTCCACCTGCCGCAGGGCCGCATTGGCAACATCTTGTTTAGGCCTGTGCTGCGCGACTATGAGATTACCTACCTCGGCATCAGCGGCGCCCCCGACGATCGCCATATCCCGCTTTCAGATCTGATGGTCACCTCCAAGGGTGGCCGCGTCGTCCTGATTTCTAAGCGCCTGGGCAAAGAGGTGATTCCGCGCCTCTCCACGGCGCATAACTACAGCATGCCGTCGTCGTTTCCGCTTTATAAATTTCTTTGTAGCATTCAAGCCCAGTATTTCACGCAAGGTGGATGGAGCTGGGAATTCCTCGACGGACGCCCGCATTTGCCACGCGTTCGCTACGGCAATATCGTGCTCGATCGCGCGCAATGGCGGCTGACCGCCAAAGATCTTGAAGGCATCGAAGCCGCCACCGCGGGCCACAAAAAAGTTGCTGGCCAAGAGGCCTCGCTCGCGGCCATGCAGGCCGCGCATGTCGCGGTCACGGAGCTGCGCAACA
Source organism: Myxococcales bacterium (assembly GCA_016716835.1). Lineage (NCBI taxonomy): Bacteria > Pseudomonadati > Myxococcota > Myxococcia > Myxococcales > Myxococcales bacterium. The sequence continues at coordinate 2,506,735 of JADJUW010000001.1, forward strand.
AGCTGCAATGGCCAAGGTGGGTAGCTATAGCCGAGTCCGACAATGAACTCGTGATCGACCTCGACAACCCAGCCATGACCGAAATGATGGCCCACGAACTGCGCGGCGCCCGCGGCGTCGAGATCGTGGAGATGTATCCGGCACCCGATGAGACGTGGATTACCGGCCCAGGGGGCACGTATGTTCACGAAATCTCGTTGCCACTGTTCCGCGATCCTGAACCGGCGGCCAACGCCGCGAAAAACGCCGGCAAAGGCCCCGCAAAGGCGAAGGCCGCGACCGCGACCGACGCTGAGCCCGAGGCGCTCAAAGCGCCTGCCCAGCCGCGCGCGCTTTTACCGCCCGAGGTGCCGCGCGACGACCGCTTGCTCGCAGTCGGATCAGAGTGCCTCTACGTCAAACTTTATTGTGGCCAAACCGTGGCCAATGCGGTGCTGCGGGAGGTGATGGTGCCCTTGCTGGCTGACTCAGGATTTCGCGCCAGCTTTGACGATTGGTTTTTCTTGCGCTACGCCGATCCTGACCCTCACTTGCGACTGCGTTTTTTTGGTGAGCCCGCGCGTTTGCTCGCGGAGGTGTTGCCGGCGATCACCGCGGCCGTGCAGCCTCTCTTGGCTAACGGCACGCTCGATAAAATCGTGCTCGATACCTATCAGCGCGAGGTCGAGCGCTACGGTGGCCTAACCGGCGTTCGGCTTGCCGAAAAGCTGTTCTCACGCGACAGCGACCTCGCCATGACGTTTCTCGAACATACGGACGACGACGCCATTCCTGAGGTGTTGTGGCCCATGGCAGTCGTCGCGATCGACAAGCTGCTTGAGGATTTCGGCTATTCCCCCGAAGGCAAGTTCAAGAAAATGTCTGAAATTGCCGATGGTTTTTTATCAGAGTTTGGGATGAACCCGGCGTACCAGAAGCGACTTGGCGACAAATTCAAGTTAGTGCGCGGCGACATCGCGGCGGCATTTACCAACCCCGCCGACAACCCAGATCACCCTGCCCCGCCGATCTACGAGGCGATCGCAACGCGCAGCGAGCGCAACCGCGAGGTCATCGCGGCGCTGCGCGACGCCGAGCGGGCAGGGCAGCTCACCGACAGCGTCGACCGGCTTATCTCCTCGGTGATCCACGTCAACATGAACCGCGTCTTCACCAACTCGCCGCGCGCGCAGGAAATGGTGCTCTACGATCTGTTGCGGCGCCACTACGATGGCATCTTAGCGCGACAGCGCACGGGGGCTGGTGGCGGCGAGAAGCTCAAAAAAGATAAGCCGCCTCCGACCGACGGCAGCGAAACGCCAACGCCTTAGGGTTACGGCGCTACGTCCAATCCGCTTGCCGTGGCCAAATTCCGACTCGATGGGCGCTATAGACCATCGCCCTGGCAGAACTGCTCGAGCTTGGCGGCGGATTCTTCGCGGTAGGTGGCCTCGGCGGCGGTGGGTGGCGCGGTGCGCTGCAGGCGCTGCATGTTGGCGATGATGACGTCGGTGCCGATCAGGGTCATGACGAGCACGTTGCCCATGAACGCCAGTACGGCGCTGATGACGCGGACCGTGCCGTAGTTGAGCTGCGTCAGCACGTCGTAGAGGCCGACGACCATCATGCCGCCGCCGAGGAGCAAGAGCCCAATGTAGGCCATCCACGCCTTGTGGATACGGGTATTGGCGTCGGCGTGGGTAAGCGGCAGGGTGAATTGTCGCCCCGACCAGCCGATGAAAAATTGCGCCGCCATGATGCCGAGGTTGCCGGCGACAAAATAGACGCTACCGGTGATTTGGTAGGGCAACAGCACGATGGCGTAGGCAAACAGCGCGTACATCGGCGCCGCCAGCACCATGAGCCAGCCAGGCACCGAGCTGCCAGGGAAGATGAGCTTGGTGACGATGGAGGCGCGGATGACGCCGGGCATGAGCGAGATGATCTTGGGCGCCAGCACGAGCACCGACTGCACCCCAAACGCCATGCCGACCACCATGTGGATTTGCGAGCGCGAGGCGTTTAGCTTGACCCCGGCGATTTCCGCCGCCTGGCGCGCTAGCGCGATTTGGCCGTCAAACGCGGCGCGAAACGGATAGAGATAGAGAAAAAAAGGCGCCAGGAAGTAAATTGCCCATGCCCAAAAAAGTGCCCGCCGCTGCGTCTGCCACTTGGTCCAATTGCGGAGCTGGTAGAAGGCGACCATGCAAAAAATCGCCTCGGCGAATGCGGGCAAGAGCAGCATGGTGCGCGCAGCATCAGGCACGCGGGGGCCATCAAATGCCTCCATGAAGCGAAAGACGGTGAGCGGCACAAAGATGAGCGCGATGAGCAGCAGCACCGAGCGCCGCCACGCCAAAAATGCCTGATGCTCGGGGTGGGTGACGTGCGAGGCCCCCAGTTCAAGCGCGCGGCGCTCGCTGGGCAAGACCTCGCCGATATCAATATTGAGGCGAAACGCGCGTTTGAGCGACAGCAAGACAAACCGCCGCGACAGGGTATAGACGATTGGCGCGGCGGGCGCGATTGGCGCGGAAGGCTCAGTGCTCATGTTTCCTCGCGCATGCTACCATATGCGCGTGGGCAACTTTGACGTCGACTTTGCCATCATCGGGTCGGGCTTTGGCGGTAGCGTCTCGGCGCTGCGGCTGGCCGAGAAGGGCTACAGCGTCAGCGTGCTCGAAATGGGCAAGCGCTGGCACAAGGAAGACTTTCCCAAGACAAATTGGAATTTGCGCAAGCACCTGTGGCAGCCGTCATTGGGGCTCTACGGCATCTTGCAGATCACCATGGTCAAGGACGCGTTGCTGCTGCACGGCGCCGGGGTGGGCGGCGGCAGCCTGGTTTATGCCAATACCTTGCTGGTGCCGCCCGACGTCGCCTTTGCCGATCCGCGGTGGGTCGGACTCCCGTCCTGGCAGGCCGCGCTGGCGCCTCATTACGCCACCGCGCAGCGCATGCTTGGCGCCACCGAGAGCGAGGTGGTGGTGGAAACCGATGAAATCTTGCGCGAGGTGGCGACCGAGATGGGCTTTGGCCATACGTGGAAGAAACACAACGTCGGCGTGTATTTTGGCGAAGCCGGCAAGACCGTGCCGGATCCATACTTTGGCGGCGAGGGCCCCGAGCGCACGGGCTGCACCAAATGCGGCGGCTGCATGGTGGGGTGCCGCTACGGCGCGAAAAACACGCTCGACCGCAACTACCTCTATCTCGCCGAGAAGCGCGGCGCGAAGGTAGAGGCTGAGACGCGCGTGGTCGACGTGCGGCCGGCGGGCGGCGGCGGCTATGAGTTGACCCTGGAACGCTCGACCGGCTGGCGGCATCCGCGCCGCACACTGCGCGCCCGCGGCGTGGTGGTTGCGGCGGGATCGTATGGCACGGTCAATTTGCTCATGCGCTGCAAGGCGCGTGGCTCGCTCGGTGGACTCTCCGGGCAGCTTGGCAATTACCTACGGACCAACAGCGAGGCGCTGCTCGGCGTGCGGTCGCGCAAGGCCGGCGTCGACCATTCCAAGGGCATCGCGATCACCAGCGGCGTCTTGGTCGACGACACCACGCATATCGAAGTTGTCCGCTATTCGGACGGATCGGACGCGCTGGCGCCGCTCGCAACGGTGCTAACTGGTGGTGGCGGCCGCGTGCCCCGCCCCTTGCGATGGCTGGGCAATATTCTGGCTCACCCCGTTCAATTTTTGCGTTCGGTGGTGCCGTTTGGCTGGGCGCGCAAATCGGCGATCTTGCTGGTGATGCAGCCGCTAGACAACCACCTCACCTATCACCTCAGGCGCCCGTGGTATTGGCCGTTTAGCAAAAAGCTCGACAGCAAGCATGGCGGCGGCCCACCCTCGCCTAGCTTTATTCCGGTGGCCAATGTCGTCGCTAAGCGCATGGCGCAAAAGATGGACGGCTATGCGCAAAACAGCGCCGCCGAGGTGCTGCTGGGCAAGGCGACCACGGCCCACGTGCTCGGCGGGTGCCCAATTGGCGTCACCGCCGATGATGGCGTGGTGGATCCCCAGAGCCGCGCGTTTGGCTACGATGATCTCTATGTGGTCGACGGCTCGATCATTCCCGCCAACCTCGGCGTCAACCCCAGCCTTACCATTACCGCGATGGCGGAGCACGCGATGTCACATGTGCCGCCGCGAGCCGTTCGCATCGACGCCCATTGGCGCGCTGACGCCGTGACGCGTCGCTAGTGTCGTGATTCGCTCGTCAAGGTGGGGTGCGCGCCGCTTGCCAGGTCAGCCGTTGCCATGGTTTGCCGCCGCTTGTCGCTGCACCAGATCGCAGGCAGCTGTAACCTACGTGGCAAATGAAGAAGGCTCCCGGCTCTCTCTCGACCATTGCCCTAGCCTGCCTGGCTGGCGGCTGCACGGTGAACGTCTACGCGCCACCGACGCTGACCTCGCTCGATCACCAGGTCCAGCCGTTGGCGCCAGGGCAAACCGCGGTGACGGGTGCCCTCGCCGACGGCGGCTCGCCGACGAATGTTGATACCGGGGAGCTTACCGCCACCGCAGGCGTCGCGCGCGGCATTTCGGAGCGCCTAGAATTGGCTGCCAGCGTCGCGGTCGGTCGACTGTCCGCGCCAGGCGGGCTCACCGGCGGCGGGCTCACCGACGGTGAAACCTATGAGCTGCTCTCGCGTTTCGGTGCCAAAGTACCCTTGCTGCGTGCGACCCACCAGCGTGGGCTCGCCATGAACGGCGTGATTGGCGCAGGCGTCGGCGGCGTTATCGATGTAGGCAGCGTTGCCTCGTTCGATGTCGGCTACAATATCGGCTACCAAAACTGTGTCATCACGCCAACCATCGCGCAGGGCTACTACCTAAGCTCGCCGCTGAGCCGCGAGACCATTCTCGCCCGCACATCCACCGACGATTCGTTCTCGGCGTATCAGATGCCGCGTACGCAAGGCGTCGTAACTTCGCTGGGGGTGACGCTTGAAACCTCGCGGCAGCGTTGCCTTCGCGACTCGGACCGTACGCAGATCGTGCTGCATCTCGACCATTGGATGCTGTCGAGCGCTGAGGACAGCGACGGGACGGCGCGCGCCGGCGCGGCCGTGCGGTATCGCTTTTAGGCGCCGCATGCGCTAGATAGCCTGCATGTCGTCTTCCGATGCAATCGCTCAGGTGCTCATCGCCACGCGCCACGACCTTGGCGGCTTTGAGGTCGGCCGGGTGCTGCCCAGCGCGGCGCGACGCATGGTCGGCCCGTTCATCTTTTTTGACCACATGGGACCTGGCGATTTCGCGGCTGGCCAGGGCATCGACGTGCGGCCGCATCCGCACATTGGGCTCGCGACGGTCACCTATCTCTACGAGGGCTCGATCTTTCACCGCGACAGCCTCGGCTTTGCGCAGAGCATTGAGCCAGGCGCGATAAATTGGATGACCGCAGGTCGCGGCATTGTGCATTCCGAACGCACGGCGCCCGAGGCGCGGATGGCGGCGCGGCGCCTGCACGGCTTGCAACTTTGGCTGGCCTTGCCACTGGCGCACGAGCAAACCGCGCCGGCGTTTGTCCATTACCCGGCCTCGGCGCTGCCCGAGCTCGAAGTGCTGGGCGCGAAGGTGCGCGTGCTCGCTGGCCATGCGTTTGGCGCGACGTCGCCGGTGAAAACGCTCAGCCCGCTATTTTATGTCGACGCCGCGCTGCCGAGCGGCGGCGCGCTCAAGGTGCCCGCCAACTACACCGAACGCGCAGCCTACGTCGCGATCGGCCGCGTGCGCTGTGGCGAAACCATTTACGACGCCGGCACCATGTTGGTGTTTGCTGCGGGCGAAACGCCAACCTTGCATGCCGAAGGCGGCGCCGCGCGCATCGCGCTTGTCGGCGGCGAACCGCTGGAAGGACCGCGCCTCATTTGGTGGAATTTTGTCGCCAGCAACGCCGCCCTAATGGACGCCGCCAAGGCCGCGTGGGCGGCACAAGCTCGCGATGCGTTTCCGCCCGTACCAGGCGAGACCGAATTTATTCCGCTACCTACGAAGTAGCTGCGCAAGCTCGGCGATCTCGTCGACAAAGATCGCCTGCGCATGATGCGGCGGAGCGACCATGCCGGCATCGCGCGCGGTATCGAGCCAGGCGCGCAGCGGCGACCAGAAGCCCGCGATGTTGCAGAACACCAGCGGCTTAGCGTGGGCGCCGAGCTGCGCCGCGCAGAGCACCTCAAAGGCTTCATCGAGGGTGCCAAATCCGCCCGGCAAAACGACGAAGGCATCCGCGAGCTCCATCATACGCGCCTTGCGCTCGGCCATCGTGACGACGATTTCTAGGCGTGTCAGGCCGGCGTGGGCCAGCTCGCGATCCACGATCGCCCGCGGCATGATGCCTATTACCTCGGCGCCACCAGCGAGTGCCGCGTCGGCCAAAGCGCCCATGGTGCCGATGCTCGCGCCACCGTAAACGAGGCCATAACCTTGCGCAGCCAGCCAGCGCCCAAGCTGCGCGGCAGCCGCCACGTAGGTGTCGCCAACGCCGTGTGCCGAGCCACAAAAGACGGTCACGCGGCGGGTTGGGTGCATGCCCTAACCAAACAGACTCGCGCGTGATTTGCAAGTCGCGGGACCGGCGTGCCACCATCGCCGCGTGCACTGGATGATCAAGCGCTTTGACGAGCTAGCCCGCGATGAACTCTACGCGATTATGGCGCTGCGTCAGCGCGTGTTTGTCGTCGAGCAGGTGGCGGCGTACTTGGACTGCGACGGCTATGACGACGACGCCGAGCATGTGTTCGCGTGGGACGAGCCCGCAGCCCGAGCCGATCGCTCGCCGCCATCGCAGCCGCTGCACCTGGCAACGCCGCGTGGACGCCTGATGGCCGCGTGTGCGCGCCTGTTTGCCCCAGGCATCAAGTATGCCGAGGCCAGCATCGGCCGCGTGGTCTGCGCCCCGGAATGGCGCGGTCAGGGCACCGGCGTCTTGCTCATGCAAACCAGCGTCGCGCGGCTTGATGTCCGATTTCCGGACTCACCGATTCGCATCGGCGCGCAGCGCTATTTGGAGGCCTTCTACGGCCGCTTGGGCTTTGTCACCCAGCCCGGCGCGCCATATCTCGAAGACGGCATCTGGCATGTCGAAATGGTGCGGCCAGCGGCGAATGCGCTGCGCCCCACGCGCGCCGCGACTTAGTCGTCGTCGCGATCGTTCTTCGAAGGCCGCGATGGGCGAGTTGGCGCCGGCTTAGCTGGCTGTGGCGCAGGCGGCGCAGGGCGCACCGATGGCGGCACCGTCGCGCGCGGCGGCGCTGGCGGTGGCGCCGTCGTCGATGGGCCTTGTGGTGGGCGAACCGGTGTTGGTGCAGGACGCTGCGGCGGGCGATACGTCGGTGGTTGCACCGGGGTTGGCGCAGGTGGCGCAGGCCGTACCGATGGCGGCACCGTGGTGCGCGGCGGCTCTGGCGGTGGCGCGATGGTGGTTGGCCGCACCGGTGTCGGCGCCGGGCGTTGCGGCGGGCGATACGTCGGCGGCGGGGCTACCGGCGTCGGCGTTGGCGCGGGGCGTTGCGGCGGGCGATACGTCGGCGGCGGGGCTACCGGCGTCGGCGTTGGCGCGGGGCGCTGCGGTGGGCGATACGTCGGCGCTGGCGCCACTGGCGTCGGCGACGGACGCGTTGGATAGGTCGACGGCCGCTGCGGGGGCACATACGTCGGCGAAGGTGTGCCCGGGCGCCCAGGTTGGGTCGGATATGTCGCCGGACGTTGCGGCGGCACATACGTCGGCGACGGTGGTCGCACCGCGGTCGGCGGACGGCCACCGCCTGGGTTGGAAACGTGCCAGCCGGACGGCAGGCGGTCGTGCTGCGACCAATGGCCCGGGTAATAAACGTATTGGCCGCTGCTGCTGTAATCGTAATACGGCTGGACGTAGACGTAACCCGATTGCTGGGAGACCCAGCGACCAGAAATCCACACCCATTCGGCGCCGTTCCAATGCCACGAGCCGGAGATCCACGAATAGCCGTGGGATGGGGCGTCCGTAATCGATTCGTAGAGCGGTTCGGGGGGCAAGGTCGAGACGTAGTATGGCGATGGCGTACCGACGGCCACCGAGTAGCCGGCCGTACCATAGCCGGCGGAATAGCCCGCGCTATAGCCATAGCTCACCGGACGCGTCGTCGCGACGCAACTGGTCGCCAACGCGCCCAAGGCGAGGGCGCCGAGCGCCTTACCTAGGGCCTGGGAGGCCGTAGTCAAGTGGAGCAGTTTGAGAGGCGTTTTCATGGTGACCTTCGCTTTCATCAGTGGCTAACACCGCAATGTTGCCACTATGCCGTAATACTATGCAAGCAAGATACCAGCTTCGGGGACCGCCTGCGCCCGCCAACAAGGCCTTGTTTCTGCTTGGTTAGCGCCCACCATTGCGCCTCGACGCGTCACACTGTGAAGGCGCTGCAACAGCGCCAGGGCGGCGCATTTGTGCGACATCGGGCGCTTACAGAGATCACGGCACATTGACGCCTCTGGGGCTGCCAAGTACTAAGGATCCAATGAAAACGGTCTTTTCTGGCATCCAGCCAACCGGCGATTTGCACCTGGGTAACTACCTTGGGGCCGTTCGCAACTGGACCGCCCAGCAGGAGCGTTTTCGCAGCATTTTTTGCGTCGTCGACTACCATTCGCTGACCCAGCAATACGACCCCAAAGAGATGCCAAAACGGGTGTTCGACATGGTGCTCGATCTGCTCGCGCTGGGCATCGATCCCTCGCGCTCGATCTTGTTCGTGCAGTCAATGGTGCCAGAGCACACCGAGCTGTGCTGGGTGTTTAACAATGTCACGGGCTTTGGCGACCTCGAGCGCATGACGCAGTTCAAGGACAAGTCGCTCACCCAACCCGACAATATTACGGCCGGGCTATTTGATTACCCCGTGCTACAGGCCGCCGACATCTTGCTCTATCGCGCGCAATTGGTGCCAGTTGGCCAAGACCAGGTGCAGCACATCGAGCTGGCGCGGCGCATCGCGCGCAGCTTTAACCATCGCTGGGGCAAGGTGTTTCCCGAGTGCGAGGCGCTGCTCACCGAAGTACCCAAGGTGGTCGGGCTCGATGGTAAGGCCAAGATGTCAAAGTCGCTCGGCAATCACATTCCGCTTTCGGCGACGCAGGGCAAGCCGCTGCGCAAGCTGCTAGCGCGCGCGGTCACTGATGAGAAGCGGGTTAACCGCGAAGATCCGGGCAATCCCGACGACTGCAACGTGTTCGCGTGGCATCGCTATTTTTCGAGTGCCGACGATCAGGCGTGGGTGCGCGAAGGCTGCACCACCGCGGGCATTGGGTGCGTCGATTGCAAGGGCAAGCTCGCCGATAACATCGAGGCACATTTTGCGACGTACCACGAGCGCCGCGCGCATTTTGTGGCGCGACCTGACGAGGTGCGCGACGTGCTTTACGACGGCGCAAAGCGCGCACGCGACATCGCGATGGCAACCATGGACGAGGTGCGCCAGCGTTTAGGGCTTTGGCGGTAAGATATGTCGGTGCTGGCCTTTGCGCCGATGGGCAAACACCGCGTGCTGGTCGCGGGCGCGACCGCCGTGGCCGCGTTTGCCTTGGCCGCCGCCGTGGTGGGGCGCAGTTGTCGGTGGAACACCAGTGCGCCCGAAGAGGTCGCGACGCAATTTGTCGCGGCGAGCAAGGCGCGCGACCGCGAGGCGGTGTTTGCGCTGTTGTCGCCTGCCACGCGGGCACGGCTCGCGGCGCAGGCGGAGCGCGCGACCAACTTGGTCGGCGGCAGCCGGCGTTATGAGGCGCTCGACATGATATCGATCAGCGAGACCGATCGCTTCGCGCCGGTGCAGGTCGGTGACGCCGTCATTCGCGGAGATCGGCGATGGTGCCGATCACCAGCGAGGCGGGCCGCAATGAGCTTAGCCTGGTCAAGCTAAACGGCGCTTGGTGGGTCGAGCTTGGCAGCTACGGCGCGGTAACGCCACAGGCGGCGCCGTGAGCGATGCCCTCCACGGCGGCCTCGCCGCGCTTGGCTATGAAACGCTGCGCCCGGGGCAAGCGCAGATCATTGCCGATATTTTTTCGGGACAACAGGTCGTCGCGGTGATGCCAACGGGCAGTGGCAAGTCGTTATGTTATCAACTGCCGGCGGTCGTGCTGCATGGCCGCGGCGAGGCGACCTTGGTGGTGTCGCCGCTGATTGCGCTGATGAAAGATCAGGTCGATGGGCTGCGCGCGCGCGGCGTCGCGGCAGCCGCGCTGACCAGCAGCGATAGCAGCGACGAGCGCGACGTCGTGCTCGGGCAGTTTTTGCGCGGCGAGTTGGCGCTGCTGTATGTCGCGCCCGAGCGTTTTCGCAGCCCGCGTTTTTTGGACGCGCTGCGCGGCATGAAGGCGCCGCTTGGGCTTTTGGCGATCGACGAGGCGCACTGCATTTCCGAGTGGGGCCACGATTTTCGCCCGGAGTATCGCCGTCTGGGTGCGGTGGCGCGCGAGCTTTCGCCGGCGCGGATCGCCGCGTTTACGGCGACCGCCACGCCCGAAGTTCGCGCCGACATCGCGCATCAACTCGGCATGGAAGCGCCGCAGTTTCATCTCTATGGGTTTGACCGGCCGAACTTGCACTTGGCCGTGGAGCCGCTGGCGCACCTCAACGAAAAGGTGCCGCGCATGGTCGAGCTGCTGCGCACGCGCGAGGGCGGCGTCGGCGTCGTGTACGCGTCGACGCGCAAGCGCGCCGAGGAATATCGCGACGCCATCGCCGCCGCGGGCATGCGGGTGGGCCTCTACCACGCCGGGCTTGGCGAGCAGGAGCGCGGCCGGGCGCAAGAGGCGTTCATGAATGGCGACGTCGACGTGATGGTTGCCACCAATGCCTTTGGCATGGGCGTCGACAAGAGCGACGTGCGGCTGGTGATTCATCCCGACGTGCCGCGCACGCTCGAGGCCTACTACCAAGAAGCGGGGCGTGCCGGCCGCGATGGCGCCGCGGCGCGCGCGCTGATCTTATTTGCCCGCGCCGACATTCGCTTGCAGCAATTTTTGATCGACAGCTCGGCGCCCGATGCCCACGTGCTGCGCACGGTGTGGAAGGTCTTGCGCGAAGGCGCGGTGGGGCTGGCGCAGGCGACGGCGGCGCTGCAGCGCGAGCTCGGCAAGGGCGTGCACGAGATGACCATCGACGCCGCCCTGCGCATCCTCGAGCGCCACGGGTATCTTCGCGCCGAAAACGACGTTTGGCTGGCCGAGAAGCCCTCACCCGGGCAGTTTGCCGATTTCGATCCCGAGCTTTACTCGCGCCGCGCCGCCGCCGAACACGCAAAATTCCGCCGCGTGCTTGACTATTGCGGCGCCTCCACCTGTCGCCGTCAATACCTGCTGCACTACTTTGGCGACCCGGCGTGGGCGCTGCCACAGACCACGTGCGGCTTTTGCGATCGCTGCGACCAAGTGGTCTATGGCCAAGCGCAAGGCGGCGACGAGGTGGTCAGCCACACCTTGCTCGCGGTGATCGCGGCGTTGGGCGGCCGCTTTGGCCGCAAGCGCGTGATCGCCGTGGCCCGCGGCACCGACGACGACCCGCGGTTGGCCGAGTTGCCCGAACGCGGCAAGTTGCGTCGCAACAAGCAAGAATCGCTGTTTGAGGCCATGCGCTGGCTCGAGCAGCAGGGCTACGTCGCGACCAGCACCGGCGAATATCCAACCGTCGCGTGCACGGCGCAGGGCCGCAAGTGGCTCACGCAAACGCCAACCGCTGGCGCGGCGCCCATGCCTTCTACGGCCGCGCGACGAGCTGGGAAATCAAGAGCGCCAAGATCGCGCCGATAGCGCCGGTGCGCAGCGCGCCCGAGATGGCGAGCGAGCGGCGGAAGGCCAAGGGGAACCCAAGGTCGCGCGCGTGGCGGACGTTTGAAAAAATGATGAAGCCGTAATACGCGATGATTAGCGCGACCATGGAAATGCCAAAAGGTGCGCTCTTCTTGGCAAAGGTCAGGCCGCCAATGAGCGCGAGCGCCAACACTGCGACAAAGACCAAGCGCATGCGCCCCTTGGGCTCAAACGTCTCGATCATCTGAATCTTCTGCTCCCGCGACAGCTTGATAAACGCGCCGCGCAGCATCCATTGCGACGCGATTACGAGCACCATGACCCCGACCACCGCGAAAACCACCGAGTCTTGCATGCGGCTGCCTAACACGAGGTATCCGCGGGCGCAAGGCGCGGCCGCGTCGCCGAAAATGAAGAAAGGCGCCTGTTGCTACAGGCGCCTTAGTCACTTAGTACTTAAATCCTAAGTCTCACTAGGTGTTAGTTAGGACATTGCCAGTCAATTATGTCGGTCTGCGGAACGGTTGAGCTAACGCACTTCCTCAGATAGCCCGAACCTGGGGTTGAAAACGGATTAACATACTGACAACCCAGAGCAACAGGGTGGCGCACGTAGTACGTCGCCACGTAGCCAGACGGGCACCCAGGATTTGTACTATCATTAAAAATCGTAAATTGGGCTTGCTTGATTGTGAAGGACCCGTTTGGTTCAAACACAGCGCCCCAAGCGCCGCAAGCCATGTTTTTCTCCATAAGCGACAGTGGGGTAACTGCGCACGTGTTGTTTTGATAACCCTGAACGTGGTTAAACCCCGCCTTAAGGTTGTTAATGCCAGCTGTCCCGATCGGATATGTAAATCCGTTTTCGCCGCTGTTGTTGCAGTTACGCGTGCAGAGGGCTTCGCTGTCCTCTTCCAAAACCAGGTCGTCTTCGGCGCTGATACAACCCACTAACGCCACCGCTGCGAACACGCTCATTATAATCTTCTTCATTTTGTTATCCTCCGACACTAAGACTAAGCAAGTCTGATGCCATAGGTAACTTGCTGAAATTACTTGCCAGATACGGGAAATGAAGTGCAAATAAGGCCTGCTGTGCTTTGGAGTGCACCTACCTATGGCGTCCAAGTGCAAATAGACTGCGAGCTGGCGGCGCAACGGATCCAACGAGTTAGCGCGTCGTCATGGTCAGCGGGAAGCGTCGAGTTATCCCACTCCCGCAGCGACTTGCCATTTCCGACCCAATACGAGTCCCCGCTAGCGGCGCTTCGTAGCAAGGACCACAGCGCGCTGACGTTGCGGCGGGAAAGGATGGGCGAAACATCGGTCGCTAGGTCCTCACCATTCCACACAATGACGCCATCTTCCCCAATCGACACAATCTGGCCGGATGCCGATGACGTCACCGCCCTGATGTTGCCTCGATGCCCAACTAGCGATCTAAGCAAGCGCTCCGCCGTCACATCCCAAACTCGCAAGATGCCGTCATCACCTCCAGCAATTAGGAGCGTTCCATCTTGCGAAAACTGCAATGCAATCGAAGACTGCTCTCCGTTGCTTAGCCTAGCCTCGATTGCACCGGTTGCTACGTCGATCACCAAGAGCGTACGCGGATCTTCCCCATCATGCACCGCTACCCACGGCTTGGTCGGATGGGTGGCGATGGCCCAGCTTGCCGTTTTTGAAACTCCGGGGATGGTTCGCAACAGTTGCCCCTGCTGATCCCAAACCTGCAGCTTGCCATCGCCAAGGCCCACGAGCCAATCGCGATCATTTAGCAAGACCGCTCGCTCTACTGGTGCGTTTGACTGCACAACAATCCAGCTGGCGGCGTCCGGCAAGTAAAGCCTAAACGTTGTGCCTCGTTGGGCACCCACCGAAATCGCTCCTCTATCGGAGAGCGACACGGACGGCGAATCGTCCTCACTGAGACCTGAATCAAGGACCTTTTCTTGGCGGCCATCGGCGCCAACCACATCGACTTTTAGAGGGCGGATGCATGACAACCGCTGGCCGAGGCGATTGACTTCCACACACCATCGACTGCCCTCGACTGGCACATAGCGTTGCACGTCGGTCGAGGCGAAATCAACTTTGCGAATCAGCCCATTGCCGTAGCCAATAAACAGGGAACGCCCAGGTCCTGCAACCACCTTGCTGACGCGGCTGCTTTCGTCCACCGTGGCTAGCAAGGTGCCATCGTCGGCCCACATGCGCACGGAACCCTCAATATCCGCCGTTACCGCCGTGCCATCATCAAATACAACCGCGCCCGTCACGCTGCTGGCATGAGGTATCAGTTGGAAGGATCCGCCTTCGAGTTGCCAAATTCGCGTATCACCCGTGCTATCAGCCGAAAACAGGAAACGCCCGCCCGCACTGAGCGACAAAAGAGTTGGGGGGCTGACATGACCCTTTGAAAAGAGCAAGGGATTTCAGGGTGTGTCCATCAAAGACTTCGATATCGTTTGGCATGCGATACGCCGCTGCAAAATACGCTCCATTTCCGCTGACCGCATATTGTAACGCGCCATTATGTTGGTGCGATGAAAGCGGCACTAGCTTGCCGTTTCTTAGCTGATTGGGGCCGTGGCCATTGCCAAGGATGAGGTTGTTTCCGCCAATGCAATCAATGTTATTGATGAATTCGCCGACATCAACTGAGACCTCCTCACCCGAAGGCATGCGTGTCGTCACGATGGTCGATTCCGCCGCATCGTTTAGGGTTACTAACGATGAAGCACATGAAGTCAAACCTGTCCCAGCCAAGCCCGCTTCGAGTGGTTTGCCGTCATTACTAAATTTGGCGATGCCCGCACCATACTGAGAATAAATCGCACCATCGATCACTTGCGCATCGAATACGGGTTCGGTGTACGGCCTGGCTGTCCACCGCGTGAGCCCCGTAGTGGCATCGAGCACCGCCACACTTCCGTTTTCAAAACCCGCCACCAGGCCAATTTCGGCGCGTTTAATAAACGTTACGGCGCTATCGGACACGGCTGAATCGGTTGCCCAAATGACCCGTTGCGATTCTGCAAGCGCGCGCGACGCCATGAAGCGAATGCCGGCGTCCATGGGCTTGCTGTCGAGGTATTGCACCCACGACTTGGCGGCTTCGCGCCAGTTGCCCTGGACGGCGAGATCGCGGCCTTTCTCGTAGCGTGCGGCGTCGAGCATGGCTTGGGTTTTTTGCCGTTGCGCCTCGGTGCGGCGGTTGGCTTGAAAGAGCACGATGAGGCCGATGACGAGTGCGGTGATGGCGGTAGCGAGCAAGGCGCGCTTGATACGGCGCGTGCGCTTGTCGAGCGCCACCGAGGCGACGCCGAAGTCGTTTTCGACGGTGGTGACGGCGCCCGGATAGCGCGCGCGCCACATTTGGTACTCGGCGAGGGCTTCGTCGCGCCAGAGCAGGCCGCGCGGGCGGCCGCGTTCGTGCCATTGCTTGGCGGCGGCGCGAAGTTGATCGCGCAGGCGCGCGCCCTCGGCGTCTTCGCGGCGCCATTTCACCAGGCGCGGCCAGGCCTCTAAGATGGCTTCGTGGATAACTTCGATGCGCTCGGTGCCGCCAGCGCCTTCTTGCGCGACGAGTAAGCGCGCGGTGACTAGTTTTTCTAAGACCGGCGCTGCGGCGTCGCCGCCGGAGACTTGCAACAGCTCGGGCCGGCTGAGGATGGCGCGTGTGCCGTCGGCGGTGACGAGGTGGCGAAAAATTTCGCGCACGACCGGGCGCTCGGCCTCGGTGAGCTCGGCCATGACCGACTCCGCGTGGTAGGCCATCGCGCCGCCGACGCCGCCGAGCTCGTGATAGGCCTTGCGCGACAAGCGGCGAAAATGCTTGTCGCGAAATTGCCACAACTGATAGGCGGTAAACGATAGCAGCGCGAGCGCGGCGGATTGATGCGACACCTCGCGCGTGATTTCGCTGACTAGTTCGTCGTCTTCAAATTCAAAGCCAACCTGGCGCGCCGGCTCGGTCAAGATGCGGCGTAAATCGTCCTCGGTCGGCGTCGTGAGCAAGTGCAGGCTGCCCGAAAGGCGGTCGCGCAGCGCCTGGATTTGCGCGATGCGAATGAGGAAGTCGTCGCGCAAGGTGGTGATGACGGCGGCCTGGCCCGAGGCGGCGAGCGCAAGCAGCAACTCGGCAAAGCGCTGCTGCTCGGCTTCATCGGCGCACAAGGTCACGAGTTCTTCGAACTGGTCGACGATGAGAAGCGGCATCGGCGCATCGACGCGGGCCGAGAGGCGCGACAGAATAACGGCCAAATCACCGGCCTCATCGCGCGTCACTGCGACGCCGACGTTGCCAAGCGCAAAGGCGAGCGCGCCGAACGGATCCGCGCCCGGCCGCATCAGCACCACGGTGCGCGGCTCGCGCATATTGGGCACGACACCGGCTTGGATAAACGAGCTCTTACCAGAACCCGATGGACCAACCACCGCGATAAACGGCCGTTCGTTCATCCGGTTGATAAACGACAGCACCTCGGCTTCGCGACCAAAGTAACGACTGGCGTCATTGGCCGAAAAGGTAGACAAGCCCATGTACGGCGACTCATCGCCGCGCGCCGCCTGCGCCGCCGCCTGCGCCGCATCGGTGCTGATGCCAAGTTGTTCCCACACCCCGCTGCGGCGAATCTCTAGCGGATGCGGCGACGCCATCATGCGCGCCTTGCCGGCCGTGGCGCCTATGAGCAAAAACAACTCGCGCGGCGCCCCGGGGCTGGGTTCGGCACATTCAATCGCAGGGCCAAGCGCGCAGACAAAGCCGCCGTTGCGGTCGATGACGACGGCGCCCGCGGGCACGTCGCCCAAGGTCTCGACCGAGCTGCGCTGCGGCCGCCGCAACCCCATCCAGCTTTCGACGCTGCCGGCATCTGCGACCGCCACGGTGTAATCGTGGAGGAACTTCAACGCGCGCAGCACCTGCCCCATGATGGCCATGGCGCCAACTAAGTACGTGCGGATTTCTTCAGCGGTTGCCTTCGCGCCTGGATCTGTCGCGCGCGCGGTAAGCAACGCATCCATGGCGGTTTTTAGCTCGCTGCCGCGCTCGAAGAACAGCTCCACCAGCTCGGGCATGGGGCACAGCGCGGGCGCCTTGGCAAACGGCCGCATGAGCTCCTTGGCCAGCGTCCACCACTGTTCCGCCGTTAGCGTGCCGGTGGAAAGCTCGCGAAATAGCTCGGCGACGACCGGCGCGTCGCTATGGCGCCCCGAGGTGCGTTGGCGCAGCGCGATGGCGAGCGCGCCGGTGAACTGCGTCAGCGTGGTGGTGGTTTGCCAAAGCGCGGCGCGCAGTTGCGCCGGCGTCCGCGCGGCATCGAGCGCGGCGACGCTTTCCGCCACCGGCTGCGGCGCGCCGACCAGCACCTCGTCGCGCGTGATGGGGTCGACGCTTGGCAGGTTCACCGCGTCAATCGAGAGCCCCGAGGCGTCGCGCAGCGCGTTTCCAAATTCGACGGCGCTGGCGTAGCGATCTTTGGGGCGCTTGGCCATCGCCTTGTGCAGCACGTCTTGGAATAGGTGCAGGGCCTCAGGCAATTCAGGAGGTTTTTTGCGCGCATGCGCCACCGCGAGTTCGAGCACCGTATTGCCGCTAAACGGCGTTTTGCCGGTGAGCAGCTCGTACGCCATCACGCTTAGCGAATAGACGTCGGTTTGCGTGGTAATCGGCGCGCCCGGCACCCACTGCTCAGGCGCCATATACAGCGGCGTGCCGACGCTGGTCGAGCGCTTGAGGCTGGCCGTCATTGGGGGCAGCGGCAGCTCGCCGCTGCTGTGAAGCGACGAGACCTTGGTCTCAAGGCCTATCGCGCGATTGAGCTCGCTGGCGATGCCGAGGTCGAGCAGCTTGGGAAACATGGCGCCGGCGCGCGCGATCACCATCACGTTGCCCGGCTTGATGTCTTGGTGAACGATGCCGTGCTCGTGCGCGGTGTGAATGACCTCGCATAGGCGCGTCATGAGCGGAATCGCTTTTCGGGCGGCAACGGGCCGTTCTTGCCGAGCATGTCGGCGAGCGACGTGCCGCGGACAAGTTCCATCGCAATCCACAGCGCGCCATCGTCTTCGGCGCCGAAGGCGTAGACGTGCGCGGCAAACGGATGATCGATGCGCGAGGCGAGGCGTGCCTCACGAAGAAATTGCGTCACGCGCTCGGGGTTTTCCGCCCCCGACTGCAAGGACATCTTGACGACGGCCTCGCGCTCAAGCGTCGGCTGGTCGGCAAGGAACACCGCGCCAAAGGCACCCTCCCCAATTTGCTCGCGGAGCACGAACTCCCCGACGCGTCGACCGACCAAGCTTGTCACGGCGTGCCATCCTAGCGTAAGGCGGTTACACGAAGCGAGTTTGCCCTCGAAAAACGTCGATCGAATGGAGCCAGCCACCCTTGGTTTGATAGGGATGGAGCGACTACGATGCGCGCGGCGTATGCGGCGGTGGGTCACGTATTTGGCAGTGCTTGCGGTGTGCTGCGCGTGGGCGGCTCGCGAGGCGCCTCTGGCCAGCGCCGATGCCGCGGCGTGGGACCCAAACCAGGCCGCGGCCGAGGTGCTCGATGCGCGCTATCAACGAGTTGACGACGTGGCCGGGGCTGGTAACGCCATCCCAGCCGACGACACGGCGCGGCAGCCGAGCGCTGTCCCGCCGAAGAAATCGACGCGCGACGGCTCGCAGCGCCGCGACGCCAGCGCGACCAGCACATCGTTTGGCTCACTGGTTTGGATCGTGCTCGCCATCGTGGTCATTCTCGCCGTAGTGGCCCTGGTGATTACGCCCGGAGGCGCCATCGACGTCGCCGCGACGGCGGCAGCGGACGAAGCGGCACCCTCTGCCCCTGCGCCCCCTGTTGCCGCCGCGCGCGCGCGCCAGGCCCCGCTGCAGCAGCCGCGCCAGACCGCCGATCAACTCGCGGCCGAAGGAAAATTCGCCGAGGCGATCCATGCGCTTTTGCAGCAAACCCTTGGTGAACTGGTGGTGGTGGCCAAGCACAAGATTAGTGACGCCGCCACCAGCCGCGAAATTGCACGCCACCTCGTGCTAGCGCCCGCGGCAGGCCAGGCGTTGGCGGCGCTCATCGGCGCCGTCGAACGCACTCATTTTGGCGATGAGGTGCCCGCGCACGGCGATTACGCGCAATGCCGCGCCACGTTTGACATCTTTGCCAACACCTATCGCGGCGGACCGGCACGCAAGGGCCAGCCAGGCGTGGGCGCATGAACGCGCGCACCATTACCTTGATCGGCGTTGTCGCGAGCCTCGCCTTCATGGGCGCGCTCATGGTGGGGCTGTCAGGCGGCGACCAGACAACCGAGGCGGACGCGCCGCCTACCACCACATATTCATATTCGCTCCTGGGGCACCGCGCGCTCCTCGAGCTGCTCGGTAAGCTCGGCGTGCCGGCCGCGGCTAGTCAGCATGCCTCGATGTCGCGCGCATGCGGGCACTTGATGGTGGTCGCCGAACCAGACGGCTCGGACGCGTCGCTGCGCGATGTGACCGTCGACCTCCCCTGCCCCAAAGCAATTCTGTTCGTCTTGCCGAAATGGGAAGGCGACGTAGATGAGGCGGGCTTTGTCCGCACGCCCTCGCTGGTGTCGACCTCGCGTGTGCATGCGGTGCTGGCGGCGCTCGAACTCGACGGCAGCAGCGTCGCGCGCTTGACCTCGCCTTCGATATGGAGGACCGAAGGCGCGCCGGTGCCTATCGCGGCGGTCACCGACTTACAATTGCTCGGCATCGACGATGCACTTGAGCCCGTTATTTCGACCGAGACCGGCGGCATCTTGCTCGCACGCCATGCGAACTATGAAAACGTCTACATTCTCGCCGATCCAGATTTTATTAATAACCAGGGCCTACAGCGCGGTCAGGCGGCGTTTGCGGTGGGGCTGCTGCGGCACCTAGGCGGAGATTCTGCCGTCGTCTTTGACGAGACGGTGCATGGCCTGAAGCGGTCGCGATCGGTGTGGCGCGCGCTGTTTGCGTTCCCGCTCGCGCTCATCGCGGCGCATCGCGTGGTGGTCTGGTTGCTGCTGGTTTGGGCGTTTGCAAAAAATACCAGTGGCGGCGAGCCCGAGGCGGCGCGCGAGGGCGGCTTTCGCTACCTGGTGCGCAACACCGCCTCGCTGCTGCACGGCCCCGCGCATCGCCGCAACGTGCTGTTGCGCTACCTCGACGCGGCGCGCCTGCATGTCAACGTGGCGCTCGGCCGCACGCAGCCGATGACGCCCAGCGACTTGGCCGCCCGGCAAGACGCCCGCCGCGTGACGACGTCGCTCGCCGTCATTACGCAAAGAACCCAAACGCTCAGCGATAAACAACTCGCCCAAGATGGGGTACAGCTAGCCCGCGCCGCTTATGTCTGGCGCAAGGAGATGACGGATGAATCTTGAAGCCATTGCCAATATCAGCCGCGGCATTCGCGGCGAGCTGCACAAGGCCGTGGTGGGCCAGGACCACGCGATTGACCTTTTGCTCACCGCGCTGCTCGCCGAGGGCCACGTGTTGCTCGAGGGCCAACCTGGGCTTGCCAAGACGTTGCTGGTCCGCGCCTTTGCCAAGACCTCGTCGCTGCAATTTGGGCGCATTCAGTTTACGCCGGACCTAATGCCTGGCGACGTGCTTGGCACCAACCTGTTCAATTTCCAGAGCAACACGTTTAGCCTGACCAAGGGCCCAATCTTTACCGATCTGCTGCTGGCCGACGAAATCAATCGCACGCCGCCCAAGACGCAGGCGGCGCTGTTGCAGGCCATGCAGGAGCGCACCGTCACCATCGACGGCAAGCACCACGCGCTCGGCGACCATTTTTTGGTGGTCGCGACGCAGAACCCGATCGAACAAGAAGGCACCTACCCGTTGCCCGAGGCCCAGCTCGACCGCTTTCTGTTTAAGATCGTGCTCGCGTATCCGTCGCGCGACGAAGAGCGGGCAATCGTCGCCTCGCACGGGGGCCGCCGCGCCACCACCAGCCTTGATGCGCTCGGCATTGGCGCGGTAGTCGCCGCCGAGCACATTGCGGCGATGCGCGAGGTCGTGACGCAGATCCGCGTCGCCGAGCCGATCGTCGACTATATCGTCGATATCGTGCGGCAAACCCGCGAGCACGGCGCGTTGCGGTACGGCGCCTCGCCACGGGCGGCGGCCTCGCTGAGCCAAGCCGCGCGGGCCTACGCCGTGCTCGCCGGCCGCGACTATGTCTTACCCGACGACGTCAAGGCCCTCGCCGTGCCCGTGCTCGCCCATCGCGTTGGCACAAGCGTTGGCGCCGCGATGGACGGCGTCTCCGCGCAGGCCGCGATTAATCAAATTCTCAGTCGCGTCACCGCGCCGCGCTAAGCCGCCACCACCAACCATATTCATCATGCGCCCAACCCCTCGCTGCCTGCTGATCGCGTTGCTCGGCTTTGCCGCGTGCGTGCCGGCGCTCGTGATCGGTCCGGCCTGGTGGGTCGCGTGGCCGATCTACGTCGGCGCGTTAGTTGGCGCGATTGGCCTAGATCTGGCGTTTTCGGCGTCGGCGCGGCAATTTACCGCCGCTTCGTCGATGAGCGCGGTGGGCTACGTTGGCGCGCCCGTAACGTTGACGCTACATCTCACCACCGGCCGCAAGGCACCACCGGCGTTGCGCGTTGCCTTGACCGCGCCCGCTGAGCTGGTTGGCGAACGCCATCGCGAATTGGCGACCACCGCGCAAACTACCTATGACGTCGCGTTCTCGCTGCGCCCGGTGCGCCGCGGCGCCTACCAAGTTTCCACTTGCATGTTGCAATGGCTAGGGCCGCTGGGGCTCTTGTCGCATCGTCTAGACCTCGCGCTGCACGGCGAGGTCTCCATCGCGCCCAACATTGAGAAGGTCAAGCAAGCGGCGATCCGCGTGGCGCATGCGTCAAACTATATTGGGCAGCGCATCCAGCGCTATATTGGCGATGGCAGCGAGTTTGAGCAATTGCGCGAATTCCAGGCCGGCCTCGATCATCGCGCGATGGACTGGAAGGCGAGCGCGCGCCACCGCAAGCTCTACGCCCGCCAGTTTCAAGCCGAGCGCAATCACCAAGTCATCGTCGGCGTCGACTGCGGCCACATCATGAATGAGGTCAGCGGCGGCGCGACCAAGCTCGATCATGCGATCCACGAGGCGTTGTGGTTGGCGTGGGTCGGCCTACAGGCCGGCGACAAGGTTGGTTTTGCGGCCTTTGGCGCGCAGCTCGCCGCGTGGACGCCGCCGGCCAACGGCCAAGCCGGCTTTGCGCAGATCTCAAAACGCGCCGCCGGCCTCGATTACAGCCCCGAGGAGACCAATTTCACGCTTTGCATGACCGAGCTGATGTCGCATCTGCAGCGGCGCGCGCTGATCGTCATCTACACCGATCTGGTCGACTCCGTGATGGCCGAGCTGCTCACCGACAATCTTACCCGCTTGGCGCAACGGCACGCGGTGATATTGGCGGTGATGCAAGATGAGGCGCTGCGGTCGCATGCCTTGGCCGAGCCGGGCACCTACGATGATGTCGCGCGCGCGGTGGTTGCCGCCGAGTTGCAACGCGAGCGCTTGCGCGTCTTCGAGCGCTTGCGCGCCTCAGGCGTGCATTGGGTCGAGGTGCCGGTCGGCCAAATGTCGATCGCCGTCATCGACAAGTATCTCGAGCTCAAGCGCCGGGAGGTGTTTTGATGATGCAGGGTGCCCGTGGTGGCAAGAGCGTTTCGTTTCGCCACGAGCGCGAGGCGATTTGGCGCGAGCTCGAGACCATGATCGGCCAGGCCGAGAAACAGGGGCTGGCCGCCCTCTCGACCGACCAGCTTACGCGCCTGCCGCGCGTGTATCGCGGCTGCGTGTCGAGCCTGAGCATCGCGCGCTCGATTTCGCTCGATCAGGCGCTGCTGCGCTATCTCGAGCAACTATGCGCGCGCGGCTATCTCTTGCTCTACGGCGCGCCACCGCGCACCCGCAGCGCCCTTGCCGATTTTTTTCGCTTTCGCCTGCCCGCCGCGATCGTCTCGCTGCGCTGGTACATCCTGGTTGCGGTGTTCGCGCTTGGCCTTGGCGGCGTGGTTGGCTACGCGGCCACCTCGCATGATATCGACATGTACTACGTCTTTATGGGCGAAGGTGCGCAAGGCCGCACGCCGCTGTCCACGACCGCCGAGCTGCGCGGCGAGCTCTATGACGTCAAGCCCTTTTCTGATGCGCTCAGCGCCTTTGCGGCCTTTTTGTTCTCGCATAATTCCACGGTGGCGATCACCGCGTTTGCGCTAGGTTTTTTGCTCGGTGTGCCCTCGTTCGTGTTGCTGTTTTACAACGGGCTCAATCTCGGCGCCTTTGTGTTTCTCTATCACAGCCGCGGCCTGGGTTGGGATATCTGGGGATGGCTCTTGCCCCACGGCGTGCCCGAACTCTCCGCAATCATTTTGGCTGGTGCGTGCGGCATGAAGATTGGCGCGACGCTATTTTTGCCGCGCAACGATTCTATGCTCGCGGCCATGCGGCGTGCAGGCATTCAAGTGGGCCAGGTCATGCTCGGCGCGGTGTTCTTGCTGCTTATCGCCGGACTAATCGAGGGCATTATTCGGCAAACTGTCAGTGACATTAACGTGCGCTACGCGATGGCGGTAGCGGGCGCCCTGCTGCTCGGCGCGTACATTTGGCTCGGCGCGCGGCGGGCGGCGCGCACGGACGCACTCGCGGCCCAGATGCCAGGGAGTTGGTAGACACCATGGCGAGCCCCGTGGACATGAGACCTTCTCTAGCGACCGACGACCGCGCCGGCGAACCCGCGCGCGCGCGCCAGGTAATCACGCCCGAAGGCGTCGCGGTACAATTTGTCATTGCCTCGCGCTCGGCACGCGTTGGCGCGTTTTTGCTCGATGTGCTCATGCAGGTGCTCGCCATCGCCGCGCTCGCATTTTTGATGTCGCTGGCCGGCGCGGCAGACGACGCCGGCGGCGGCGTGCTGCAGCTCGCGTTCTTCCTCATCTGGAATTTCTATTTTGTATTTTTCGAGGCGCGCTGGGGTGGGCGCACGCCTGGCAAGCGATGGATGGGCATTCGCGTGATGGATGCCAATGGTGGACGGCTCGAACTTGGCGCCATTATGGTGCGTAACTTGGTGCGGGCGCTCGAAATCTGGCTGCCGGTATCGCTATATCTCGAAGCCTCTGGCGCGACGCCGCGCCAGGGGTGGGTCATGGCAGGCTTTGCGGCATGGGGCCTGGGCAACGCGGCATTGCCCTTTTTCTCGCGCAACCGCCAACGCATTGGCGATCTGCTCGCCGGCACGTGGGTGGTCGAGGTGCCCAAGGCCGAGCTCTTGCACGACCTCAGCGCGGCGCAGGCGCACGCGCAGGCGCAGGCCCAAACGCAGACGCGCAGCGCCTATGGCGTATCGCCGGCGCGCACGTTTCACTTTGCCGATGCGCACCTCGCGCACTACGGCGAGTATGAGCTCAGCGTGCTCGAGGCCACCCTGCGCCGCGATCCGGCGTCGCCCGGCTACGACGACGCACTCGTCACCATCGCCAACGCGATTCGCGCCAAGATTGGGTTTCGCGACCAGGTCGCGCCTCGCGAGGCCTTGTGGTTCCTGCAGCAGTTTTACGCCGCCCAGCGCGCCACGCTTGAAAAGCGCCTGCTGATGGGCAAGCGGCGGAAAGATAAGTTTAATTAAACAGAAACGCATTGAGTGGGGCCGGAGGCAATAAATGCCCGGTGTACGGCTTCGCGAGCCTCCTTACCTCCAGACGGCTCATGATCCATCACATCTTTTGGGGCCAAAGCGCCCCCGCCAAGCGACCTGGCGCGCAATCATTCTGTCTGTTAGCTGGCTCGCCGCCGCTGTCCTTCCTTCGATGTTGTCGCCAGCCAGTCGGAGAACTTGCCCTCCGCAGACTTGGAGGACGCGTACCGGTGCGCCGCGCTGGGCGCAAAATCCCTCATTCACGCGTGAGACTGGACGTTTAGGCGCCGGGCGCGGCATTTTATAGCCAGCGCCCCGGCGCTCCATCGCCAAACCAGCGCAACTGCGACGATTGGGTCGCTCGCAGTCGTTGTGATCCCGTCGGACGACGGACTATGGCTGCTAAGTGATCGGAAGCAGGTCGGACAATTGTGCTGCCGCGTCCCCGGCCCTGGGTTTTTTCTTACCCGGGCCGGGCGCTGATGGGGGCGTCAATTTGTTTAAAATCGCGTCGATTTTTGTAGCCGGGTGGCCCAATTTTTTTATATTAATGCTAAATCAATGTGCGCCGCTAAATCTGTTAGGACCAGCAAAACCGGGGCTCAGCTTCAGCTCACCGTTGGCACGCCGCATCGCAAGGCGAAAGATGGATCGCGACGCGGGGGTAAGCGCCCGGGTGCCGGGCGTAAGCCCAACGGCGAAGTTGCGATGGTGTCGCATCTGCGTCGTCCGAAACATAAGGCGGCGCATCCACTGCATATTTCGTTGAAGGTCTTGCCCGGCGTGCCGAATTTGCGCCAGCCGCGGCTGGTTCGCGTCATCACGCACGCCATGCGGCAGGTTCACAGCGTGCAGCAGGGCGACGCTAGCCGCGGCGCGTTTCGCATCGTCGAATTTTCGGTGCAAGATACGCACGTGCACTTGCTCGCCGAGGCGGCCGATCAGCGCGCCATGTCGAGCGGCATGGCAAGTCTGGCGATTCGCATCGCCCGCGCCGTCAATCGCGCGCTGGGTCGCGAAGGCAAGGTGTGGCGCGACCGTTACTACGCGCGGCGACTCACCGTGCCCAAAGAAGTCCGCAACGCGCTGGTGTACGTGCTGCTCAATAGCGTTAAGCACAAGCCGGATCGCGTCGCGGCTGGGCGTCGGCAAACGAGCACGCGGGTGCTGGTGGATGTGCGCTGCACCTCGGCGGCGTGGTTTAAAGGATTCGCGCCGAGCTGCGAGGCGGCGTTGCGAGTGGCCGGCGCCTCGCCGCACGATGCGCCGGTCGCGCCTGCAGCGACGTGGCTGCTAACCACCGGATGGCGCCGGCACGGCCTTATTGATCCGCGGCGCGATGGGCCGCGCGGGTAGGCAAGTGGTCTGCTTGTGACTGATCCGTGTTGCCTTCAACGTGCTGGGCCGCGGCGGCGTAGGCCTGCCAACACGATGAGCGCCAGAACGCCATCGCGGCGCTGGGCGGCCACATCCGGAGATGTGATCTATCGTGAACTAGACGGCTGCGACTCGGCATCGCTGCGTCCATCTGTTCTTCGCCACCTTGGATCTATTTCCGCGCGATCCTGGTTAGGTCGGCGTCGGCGTGTGCGGGCGAGGCAGCGGCTATTGAAACACCGCGGCGAGCTCATCGGCGTTGGTGCCTTCCTTGCTCTTGCACAAGAGGAAGTAGACTACCGAGGTCGAAACCGCAAAAAAACTGGCGGATATCGAAGCGAAAACCAAATCAATCGCGCTTCCTACGTTTACCACCGCCAAAAATGACGCCACTTCGGTCGCCGATTCTGCGCGCGCTTGCAAATAGCTTGTGACCGTATTTCGAAGGACATATGCCACGCCAAAATGGACCAAGAGCAAGATGACAATTAGCAAGAAAATCTGAACAAGACTGCCGCTGGTAAGATCGCGGCTGCGCGCCAGCGAGCGATGAATACCAGCCCGCTCGATGACACGGGCTGGCACCGCCACGTACAGGATGCAGGTGCCGAAGACGGCGGGAAGGCCCAACCAGATGAGGCTGCCGATGCCGATCAAGATCACCACCGCCATCGTGGTGCCCAGAGCTGGCAACGCCCGCGCGACGCCATATCGTACCGCCATCACAAATGATGCGGGCTTGGCGCTTAGCGCTTGGAACACCGCATAGGCGACAACCGCAGCCAAACAAAAGTTCACGACCAGCTGGTAGATGATGCGGTTGACTTGAGCCGAGGTGTTTTCAGGATCTATAGCGCTCAGGTCTGTCATGTCGCTGGCGTACAAATACAAATACAGCGGCAAGTAAAAGAGCAACGCCGTCGCAATTACAAATGGCGCATTGGCTGCCCATGCTGACGCTGTGAGCGCGACTGCGCGCCGGAGCGACATATGGTCAGTGGAGGCGGCGACGGCTGCTTTGCTGGGGGCGCCCTCCAGCAGCGTTTCGCCCAGGGCCGCCTGCCACGGCGGCGGAGCGCCAACCTCTCCTATCACCATAGGGGCCGCAAACGCCGCTTTCGGCGCTTCGCCTCGCAGCGAAATTTCACATTCCTTGCACATCGCCGCGCCGACCACATTGGGCGTACTACAGGCTGGACACGGCTCGGTAGCTTCGGTCATAGGGTTTTTAATTGTTGGCTAAGTCAATTACTGAAACACCGCGGCGAGCTCATCGGCGTTGGTGCCTTCCTTGCTCTTGCGCAGGAGGAAGTAGACCACGACCGTCGAGACGGCGAAGAAGCTCGCGGTGATCGCCATCCAGCCGACGTTGACGACGATGGCATAGTTGACCGTTGAAACCAGTTTTTCAGGCGACATGGCCTCGAGCTTGCTCTCGGTGAGGTCGCCAAACAGCGACTGTTCGATGAGATAGGCCATCCCCATATTGGCAAGGCCGAGCGCCAATGCGAGCCCAAAGATGGCAAGACGGTGCCCGTCGGTGAGATCGCGGCTGCGCCCCAGCGCCCCGCCAATACCCGGCGCCTCGATAACCGCCGCGGGCACCGCCACATAAAGCATGCACATAAAGATTAGGCCGGGGATGACCAAAAATAGCGTCCCAACGCCGACAATAAGGCCATACGCTATGCTTACGCCGAGCACGGGAAACATCCGCTTTAGGCCCGTGCTCAGCGCTTCGCCAAAGGTCACGCGCTTGCCGCTGAGCGCCTGAAAATCGCGAACGCCAAGACGGCGGCGAGCAGCGATTGCGCGAGAATGCTGTAGATCTGCACCCATCGGCTTTCGAGCGTGAGGGCACCTTCCTGCATGGCAACAAGATCCTCCATGCCGCCGACGCGAAAAAACAAGAAGAGCGGCAGATACAGCACCGCCGCCAGGAGTAAAACAAACGTCGCGTTCTTGACCCAGGCTGAGACCGTCAGCGTCAACGCCCGCCCCATCGAGAAGGGCTCGAGGGCGCCGCCGCCATGGGCGGCCGAAAAGCCCGCAAACGCCCCGGCAGTGTACGGTTGGCCTGAGCTAGATCCAAACGCCGGTGCCGTGCCTGTCGCGGCGGTGGCGGCCATATTCGATGGCGCGGCAGGCGCGCCGGAGCCCGCCAGCAGCGACCGTTGGCAACCTATACAGGTTGACGCGCCTTGCAGATTGGTCGCGTTGCACGCGGGGCAGTTGATGGTCAGCGAGCTCATGGGCCCCCACCACTACCAGGCTAGCTAGCCCGGTGGGAAGCACTATTTTGCCGCGGCATTAACGGAATACCGAGGCCAGGGCCGCCGGGCCAAGGTGCTCCTTGCTCTGAATGAGCGCATAATAGAGCACCGACGCGGCCACGGCGAAGAAGCTGGCCGAGAGGCCTGAGAAGGCAATGCCAATCGCTAGCATTTGATTCACGCTGGTTAGTTGTGCGGCCGCGGACATGGCGTCAAAGTCTTGGCCGGTCAGGTTTCCAACAACCATGCGCTGGACCAATCGCTGTAGCCCCGCCTCGGCAAACCACAGCAGCACCATCATGCCGCCAATGCCGAGCCGGTGGCCAGCGGTCAGGCGAAAGCTGCGCGCAAAGGCGCCCGCGAATCCGGGTGACTCAACGACGGAGGCAGGAACGGCGACGCACCACATCGACATGACGATGATCGCCGGGGTCAGTGCCAAGAGCGCGAGCAGCCACGCCAGGCTAGGCGGGATCGAGCGCGCCAACGTGCCGGCGGCGAATACGCCCGCAACCAGCAGCACCGCCAGCACCACCGCCATCGCAATCATGACGCTCAAAACCGGCAGCATGCGCGCCAACCCTCGCCGCAGCGCGCGCAGCGGCGCAACGGACTGCGTGCTCAAGATGCCAAAGACGACGTACGACAGCAGTGCTAGCATGAATGCGACTGCGAACATGGCGTAGACCTGCGAGGGCCACGTCTCCCACTTGCCGCTCATCAGCGTTCGCATCTCCGCCGCGTCGTCGGCGCGAAAGTAAAAGTAGAGCGGCGCGTAAAACAGGGCCGTCAAGATGAGCGCGACCGGCGCGATGCGAAACCACATCGCAACCGCGTTGGTAAGCGTGCGCCCGAGGCCAAACTCCGGCGGCCGACGCGCCTCCAGCTCCGCGGCATATGCCGCGAGTTCTTCTTCCGACGTTGGGTCACGCATATCCCCTTATATCTTAGGTGCGCGCTACAAACTCATGGTTCCACAAGCGATCGAGAAAATCAGTCCAATGCAGCAGGCTCGCGGTCGCCCCGCCACCAAGCGCGACGACGCGCGGCGAGGGGTCTTGCGAGACGAGCACGTAGCGCGAAAATACGCCTTCCTCGGCCAAGGCGCGTAGGCCCTTGAGATCCTGCTCGTTGACGCGTTCGGTCGCCTTTACTTCAATCGCCACGGTTGTCCCCACCAAAAAATCGACTTCAAAATGGCTGGTTGAACGCCAGTACATGAGCGGTTCGCGCGAGCGGCGATAGCCGAGAAAGGCGCGGAGCTCCATGCCGATGAAGGTTTCAAACAAATTGCCAAACGTATTTGAGGTCCGATCTAAGACATGTGTGCCCGCGAGGCTGTTGCGCACGCCGGTGTCAAAAAAATAAAATTTGGCGGTCGTGATGGCTTTGCGTTTTTTGGAATCGGCCCACGCCTCCAAATTGAAGCCCACCAACGTGTCGTGCAAAATTGACAAATATTCACGAAGCGTTGACGCCGGCACTCCCGTATCGCTCGCCATCTTGGCGAAGTTGATCACCTGACCGTGAGAGATCGCGAGGGTCTTGAGAAAGCGGGCAAACGGCGGCAATTTGCGCACGAAGCCCTCCGCCTGAATCTCCTCGCGGAGGTAGGTGTTGACATAGGCGTCGAGGTCATCCGCGGGCTCGGGCGAGAGGTAAACCGCGGGCAAGCCACCAAACAGCAGATACCGGCCTAAATCAAAATCGGGAATCTCGTGGCGGACCAGCGGATATAAGTTGGCTTGCAGGGCGCGTCCTGCGAGCAAGTTCGCCGCACCGCGCTTGAGCTTGCGGGCACTCGACCCGGTGAGCAGAAAGCGCCACTTGCGGCTCTCTATAAGTCGGTGCACCTCGTCGAGGAGCGCGGGCACTTTTTGAATCTCGTCGATGACAACGATTGGTGAATTCAAGCGTCCTGTCCCAAGCACAATGGATTCCAAGCGATAGGGCTCGGCCAACAGCTCAAGCGCCAAACGCGTGTCCAAAAGAGACAGCACCAGCGCGTCATCGCTCAGAGTTTGCTCGATGAGAGAGCTCTTGCCGGTGGCGCGCGGTCCGAACAAAAACAATGACTTGCGCGCAATTAGCGGGTGCAAATCCAGCTCGCGATGAAGCATAATCAACAGTATAGTTGTTGATTATTATGATAATCAACAGAACAATTGTCGATTATAATATCACAATAGTTTCAGTTAGATGCGCGCGAGCACACGTTCAGGCTACGCACGCTCGCAGGTGAGCAGCAATGGCAGACGCCGACCTCGTGGTCTTCGGCGACGAAGCAAGCGCGCTATTCGCGGTGTTGGGGCCTATCTCACGCCGCGTCGCCGCGCGATAAACGCCGCCGCGCATAGGGCTAGCGCGAGACCGCCGCCGCCAGGCAGGTCGCCTGCGCTGGAGCCGGCGTTACAATTAATGCTGCCGCCCGAGACGTTGACCTGGTCGTCAAAGCCGTCATTGTCGTCGTCCGGATCGCAGGCGTCGCCCGGCGCATCGTCGTCGACATTGGCTTGGTCAGGGTTGGCATCGGAAGGGCAATTGTCTTGGTCATCCGGCACGCCATCACCATCGCTATCAGGAGGCGCGTCGTCGTCGGCGCTGTTGGGATCGCTTTCGCCGGCGTCGACCGCGCCATCGTGGTTGGCATCCTCTTGGCCATCAATGACGCCGCCGCCATCTGTATCGGGGTTCAGCGGGTCGGTCGTCGTGGCCCCGCCATCGGCATCGGCGATGCACGCCGCCGCCGAGGCATCCGTGTCGGGATTGCTGCAGTCTAGGCCGAGCTCCGTGCCATCAAACAGCCCGTCGTTATCGCTGTCTGGATCTAGCGCATTGATGATTCCATCGTCATCGCTATCTTGGTCATAGGCTGGCTCGTCACCGTCGACGACGCCGTCGTCGTCGCTATCGGCATCGTTAGGATCTGTCTCAAGCACGAGTTCTAGCCACGTTGGCAAGCCATCACCGTCGTCGTCGGCGCCGGTCTGCACGGTTACCGTCGCCGTGGCCTCGCCGCCATTGCCATCGGAGACCGTGTACGTAAACGTGACGGTGCCTTCGAATATGCCATCAGGCGTATAGGTTATGGTTCCATCGACGTTGATGACCGCGGTGCCGGCGTTTGGCACGCTAACCGCCGTGACCGTGAGCGTGTCGCCGTCGACGTCGCTATCATTTGCCAGCACCTCGATGATGACGGGGGCCGTTGTCGCCAACGCGTTATCGTCGACCAAGGTGGGCGGGCTATTGATCGCCGTGATCGAGATGACGGTGGCCTGCGTGTCGCACAAATCTGGCGTGCCGCCGTCGCAAATTTGCACGCTCACGGTGCAGCTCGCAGGCGGCGTTGGGCCCGCTGGCGTAAACGTATATTCGCCCGTGCCCGCATCAACAGCGCCGCCGCAGGTGTCGCCCGCGCCGACAGTCCATGTTTGCGCGGGGCCATCGGCATCATCGCGCGTTGGATTGTACGTATACGCGGCATCCTCAGTGGCCGCCAGCGGCGCGATGCTGGTGATCACGGGCGCGTCGTTGGTTGCGGTGATCGAAATGACGGTGGCCTGCGTGTCGCACAAATCTGGCGTGCCGCCGTCGCAAATTTGCACGCTCACGGTGCAGCTCGCAGGCGGCGTTGGGCCCGCTGGCGTAAACGTATATTCGCCCGTGCCCGCATCGACAGCGCCGCCGCAGGTATCACCCGCGCCGACGGACCAATTCTGCGCGGGGCCATCGGCATCATCGCGCGTTGGATTGTACGTATACGCGGCATCTTCGGTGGCCGCCAGCGGCGCGGTGCTGGTGATCACGGGCGCGTCATTGGTCGCGGTGATCGAAACGACGGTGGCCTGCGTGTCGCACAAATCTGGCGTGCCGCCGTCGCAAATTTGCACGCTCACGGTGCAGCTCGCAGGCGGCGTTGGGCCCGCTGGCGTAAACGTATATTCGCCCGTGCCCGCATCAACAGCGCCACCGCAGGTGTCACCCGCGCCGACGGACCAATTCTGCGCGGGGCCATCGATATCCACACGCGCAGGCGTATAGGTATAGCCCGTCGCTTCAGTCGCCGGATTCGGCGCGAGGCTCGTGATCTCGGGCGCATCATTTACCGGTGAAACCGTAACCGTAACCGTTGCCGAAGCCTGCCCGCCAAGGCCATCAGCGATGGTGTACGTAAACGTCATCGTGCCAAAGTAATTTTCTTGTGGCGTTATCGTCAGGCCGGTGCCGCCGCCGGTGATTGCGGCAGCGCCATTGCTCGGTTGCGTCACGGCAATAATGGTAAGCGAGTTGTTGTCGAAGTCGCTATCGTTGTCGAGCACGGGCACAGCGGTCGCCGCGGCGTCTTCATCCACGGTGATCGAGTCGTCGCTGGCAACCGGCGCGCGATTAATAGTGGTGTTGTCCGTGGCGCTATTATTACCCAAAGATGGGTCTGTCACGTTGCTCGGCGCGGTGACCGTCGCCGTATTGGCGAGCGTCCCACTCGCGCTAGCGGAAATCGTCGCGCTTACCGTGTAGGTGGCAATGCCTCCCGGTGCCAGCGTCACCGTGCTAGCAAGATTGCCCGAACCGGAGGCGGCGCCGCAGGCAGATCCAGCCGTTGCGCTGCACGTCCACGTCACGCCGGTTAAGCCCGCCGGAAACGTATCGGCAACCGCGGCATCAAAGATGGGCAAGGGCTCGGTGCTGGTGTTAGTGACGGTGATCGTATAGGTGGTGCTGTCGCCGGGGGCGAGCAAGGTTTGGCTATCGGTGATCGCGATGGACAAATCGACGGTCGAACACATCACAATATTTGTTACGGCTGCGTTGGGCTCGCCTGCCGCACCGCGCGTTGCGCCATTGGCCGGAAATTCGCTAAGCACCGCGCGATTGGTTGTGCCGTTGGCACCACCTGTGGCGCTGCGTGCAACCGCACCGCCAGCCACGGCGATAAAGCCGCCACCGCCGCCACCGCCGGGGCCTTCGGCTTCGTTGGTGGCCGCGAGCGTTTGATTGCCGCCCACGCCGCCGTTGGCTTCGACCGAAATGTCGCTGAGCGCATTGGTGCGAAGCACGATCGTGCCACCGGCGCCGCCACCGCCAGGCGCATCGCCGGGATTGCCATTGGAGGCAACCGCGCTGGCGCCATTGGCCCTCACAACGCCTGCGCCGCTTACTTGGTTGGCAACCAAAAACACCATGCCGCCGCCTCGACCGCCTGCGCTGGCGGCGCCATTGTTGCCGTCGCCCGCGCCACCACCACCGCCCATAAACAGGCGCCCGCCCGTTGGATCGTTGGCCACGGGTCGCCCGCCAAGGCCGCCAACTTCGCGGCGCGAATCGCCCCCCCACAGCGCATTACCGGGGCCGATGGTTAGCGCGTCTTGATCGCTCCCAGAGTACGTATAGCCACCGCGGCCGCCGCCTGAGGACGTCGTCAGCGCGTTGCCGTTGGCAATATAGCCCGGATCTAACGTCCACGCCGTGGCGCCGGTGGCCGCACCGTCCATCACGCCTTGGCCCGTCCACGTCGCGCCGCTATTGCCGTTGGCGCCACCGCCACCACCACCGTTATGCCCATCACCGCCACCGCCGCCGTTGGCGGCCGCGCCGCGTGAGTAACGTCCGTTGAAGGTCGAATCATAGCGAGCCCCATCGCCGGCGATGCCCTCGCCTTTTTCCGCGCCATTGCCGGCCGCGTTGGAGCGATACGTGGTGACGCCGTTGGACGTCGAGTTATCGACCACGCCGCCGCGAAAGCCTTGGGCCGAAACATCGATGCCTGCGCCGTCGATGCTGGCGGTGCCGCCAACATGCACCGCGACGATGCCGCCGCGCGTACCATTCCACGCGGTCGCGACGATCGAGCCGCTGCCGCTTACCGCTAGGCTGCTAAGTTGCGGCACGCGGACCACTTGCGTGCGACCTGCCGCGCCCGACGTATATGCATAGCGCAACCCCGTTTGGCAGCTGGTATCGATGGTAATGGTGTTGACTGCGATCGACGCAACCTTGACAAACTCATACCGTCCCGCATTGCCAAGCGCGGTGACGGCGCCATAGCCGACGGCATCGGTGCTATCGATGGTGGCACCCTGCATCTGGACGATCAGGAGCAAATCGCCAGCCGCGAGGTTGCCAAACGTGACGTTGTTTAGCGTCGTCGCATCGTCGACCGTAAACGACGTTGCGCCCGCGATCACGTCGGCGTTAAGCGCCGCATAGTCATTGAGCACCGTGTTGGCGGTGGTAACCGCAAGCGCGCCGTCCTGGCCGGTCAGCGCCTCGCTAGTTTGCTCGGTATCGCTTGATGCGCCGTCGCCAACATCTAGATCTGTACCGCACGCTACTAACCATGTGCTCATGGCACACAAAATAAATACTCGCATCATGCTGTCCCCCAGTGCTCGCGGCACCAACAAAATTCTAGCTGGTGGCAACCACAGGCCCAAGCAGATCTGCTTGCGTTTCGGTGAGGGCCTATGTCATGCGGCTGCCTACATATTGCGCGCTAGGCGCACTAGGCTCGCTCGCACGTGAGCAGCGAATGGCAGACGCCGACCTCGTGGTCTTCGGCGACGACGCGCAGGCCAGCGGCCTCAATGAGGCGGCGCAGGACCTCGGAGTGGTACATGCGGCTATTGCCGTTGGCGATGCAGGCGAAATAGAGCGAGGTCGCGACCACGCAGTAGCGGGCGCTTTCGTAGCGCTGGCGATTCCACAAAAGCTCCAAGATCATGACGCGGCCGCCGGGGGCGAGTGCGGCGCTGGCGCGGCGCAGGATTGAGGCGATCTGATCTTCGGAGAAGCAATCGAGAAATTGGCTCATCCAGATGACGTCGGCGGTGCCTGGTAGCACGGCATCGTTGGCGAGGACGTTCATAGGAAACGCGGCGACGCGGCTGGCCTGCGCTGGTGGCAAGGCTTCGATGTTCGGGGCCGCAAGCGCGAGTTGCTGCGGGAGGTCCACC
The DNA here is from genome assembly GCA_016716835.1 of Myxococcales bacterium. Taxonomy (NCBI): domain Bacteria; kingdom Pseudomonadati; phylum Myxococcota; class Myxococcia; order Myxococcales; species Myxococcales bacterium. The sequence continues at coordinate 2,541,789 of JADJUW010000001.1, forward strand.
ATGGCGATTTGGACGGCAGCGTCGCGCGCGACGCAAGCGCGCGCGAATTTGCCGACGTTAGCGCCAATATCCATGATGCGGCCGACGGATCGGTCAAAGACTCGGTCTAAGCACAGCGCAAACACTTCGTCGGAATAGTAGTTATCGAACGAAAACCACGAGTCGCGCACCACCGGCGGCAGCGACGACAGGCCTTCATAGAGCGTGCTCCATGCCCCCAGCTCGCGTAGGCCAATGGGCAACCCTTCGCGCAGCGACGCCTCAAAATGGCCAAAGGCGCGATAGCAAATGTGATGTGAAAAATCGGTATTGATGCGGACCGCGGGCTCTTTGAGCCAAAAAACCCCAGCCTTCTTGATGTAATAGCGAGCGTCATCGTATTCGGTGAACCCCGCAACGAAAGAGGCCTCAAGCAGTAAATCTATGGCGTACGGCGACAAGCCATTTGTGGTGGGAGCGACGTCGGATGCAACGACGCCTTTTTTGCCGGCGCGATACAAGGCGTCGAACACGCCGCTATCGCGCGCCACCCGCATCGCCTGAAACATTAGCGGCGCAAAGGCCATCTTCTGCGCCTCAAAGCGCGCCAGCTCGGCTGACGTGCTCGGATCGGCGACGCGCTGCACCGAGCTCATACGAACCTCGCCAGCTCGCTGCGATACGCCGCGAGCAGCGCGATGATCCACGTATCGCTGCGCTCATCGCCAACAAAGGCCGGCACCGTCTGCCGCACCCATTGGTAGATGTTGCGTAACGGCGCGGGCAGGCGCTCGGCGCCGTTGACGGCATCGGTGGCCTGCGCCGCGGCCAACAGCGAAATGACCGCGACGTGCTCGCTTAGATCGAGCACTTGGCGCAGCTCGCGCGCGGCGAGCGTGCCCATTGGCACCTTGTCTTGGTTGTGGCCCTCGGTGCTGCGCGAAAACGCGGTGGCGGGCATGCAGGCCTTGAGCGCCTCGGCGACCAGCGCCGACGCCGTGATCTCCAGCGCCTTAAACCCGTGATGCGCGACGCGCGACTCATCGAGCACCAACACCAAGTTCTCGGGAATGCCCGTCGCTGGCGCCGCGTGGCACAGCAGCATCAATTGGCGCTCAAGCGCCTCGGCGCTGCTGGCAACTTGCGTCTTGAGCGAATCGGCGACGTAGGCGACGTGGCCGCCATAGAAATTGCCGCCGTGCAAGATATCGCCGGTTTCGGGGCAAACCAGCGGATTATCGCCGGCGCTGTTTAGCTCGATGTCGACGACGTTCGCGGCATGCGCCGCGGCGTCGAGCAAGACGCCAACCACGTGCGGCGCGCAGCGGATTGAATATGGATCTTGCACTTTGCCAGCGTGCGGAATCGGTCGCGCCGGCACGCCCAGATCGTCGCGCACCCACGCGGCATATTGCGCCGAACCGGGATGCGGCTTGGCGACAAAAATGCGCTCGTCAAAATGCGCCGCCTGCCCCTGCAGCAGCCAACTGTTCCACGCGGTAATCGTGGCATGCCAACGCGCGAACTGATTGGCGCGCGCCAGGCCGATGGACGCCAACGCCGTCATGACGCTGGTCCCATTCATGATCGAGAGGCTTTCCTTGGGTTGGAGTTGCCATGGCACCAGCCCTGCCTCGCGCAGGGCCACCTCGGCCGGCACCACCTTGCCTTGCCAATACGCCTCTCGCTCGCCCTCGAGTACTGCGGCAACGTAGGACATTGGCGTTAAGTCGCCGCTGGCGCCAACCGAGCCAATCTCGGGCATGCATGGCAAGACGCCCGCCGCAAGCAAGTGTTCAAGCGCCTGCATGGTCTCGACCCTGATGCCGCTGTAGCCGGCGCTAAGCTGCGCCAGACGCGTCACCAACACCGCCGCGCTCTCGCTGGCCGCGAAATGCGCGCCAACGCCCGCACCGTGATAGCGAAACAAGTTGGTCGCGAGCGCCTGGGTCAGCGCGGCACCGACCTCCTGCGTGCACGAGGCGCCAAAGCCGGTTTTGATGCCATAAAGCGCCGAATGGCCACTTAGGCGCTCATGCACCGCGGCGCGCGTGCGTTGCATTTGCTGCACCCAGGTGGCGTTTTGGCTAAGCGCGACGCGGCGTGTGCCAAGCGCCACGGCGACAACATCGCGATACGACAGCCGGCCGTCGCCAATTGAGATGGTAGGTACGAGGGTCACGCTTGGCTCCAGAAGTCGTAGAAGTTAAACCAATTGAGCGGCGCCAATTGGGCGTACTTGTCGATAAATTGCGCAAATTGGTCGACGTAGGGCTGGGCGGCGCCCGCGCGGTCGCCTCGCCGCAGCACGACGCGCTCGGCGAGCAGCTCGCAGTGAAGGTCATAGCGATTGGGCTTGGTGTAGAGCCCCGCGACAAAATAGACCGGGCAGCCCAGGGAGTGCGCCAAGATCCACGGCCCAAGCGGAAAGCGCGCCGGAGCGCCAAGGCAGGTCGCGGTGACGCAGCGCTCGTCGCGATCGCTGCGGCGATCCGACAACATGGCGACCAGCTCGCCGCGCGCGATCGCGGCCTTGATCTTGAGGATCGGCTCGATGGCGGCGCCCGGGCCCGAGCCGCCGAGCGAGATAACGCGCAACAAGGCGCCCGGCGCCAGCGACTGCAACACGCGATTGACGCGCTCGGCGTTGGTGAAATCGACGACAATCGTTAGCGGCACCGCGAAGTGGGCGGCCGCGGCGCGCATCGCCTCGAAGCTGCCGAGATGGGCGCCGACGAGCAGCGCACCGGTTTTGCGCTGCACGGCCTGCACAATCAGCTCATGGCCGTGGCGCTCGATCTGCAGCGCGTGCCATTTGCCGGTCAAGAAAAACAGTCGATCGAGCGACGTCTGCGCGAAGGCGTGAAGATGGCGTAGGGTTTGACGAAACGTCGCCGGTAGCCCCATGCGTTGCAAATACGCCGCCGAGACGCGGCGCGCGGCGCGGTGAAACGTCGCGTAGTAGAGGCACAGCCCGTACAAAAACCAACCGGCGACGCGGCGGCCGGCGAGCCGCGCCAGCGCGACGACAAAACGAATGCCAAGCACGGTGCCGGCCTCTGGGATGGAGCGCCATGACGACGGCGCCGCCTTGCCGCCCGCCGCTGCGTCTTCGTTCACGCCTGCCCTCGCCGGCATGCGCGCCACAGACGACGCAGTGGCCACGTCGCGAGCCTGGCAAGGCCTTCGAGGCATAACCGCGTGTGCGCCCACGAGATCAGCGCGGTATCGACAAAACCGCGAAAGTGCGAAACGCCACCGCGCTCGGCCGGCACATAGACCACCTTGGTCGGCACGTGGCGCACGCGCGCGCCGGCCCATACCAGTCGCACGGCAATCTCCGGATCAAAATCCATCGCATTGGCCTTCATCGAAAGGCCCGCGGCGAGCGCCACAGGATAAACGCGAAAGCCGCACAAAGGGTCACCAATCGCCCTGCTTAACGTTTCTACGGCCACCCAGAATTTTGAAATCTTGCGCGCGATGAGGCGACTGCGCGGTGCCGAGGCGTCAAAGATCGGCTGCGCCAGCACCAAGATGTTGTCGCCACCTTGAGCTGCAGCGAGCAGCGCCGGGATGTCGCCCGCGTCGTGCTGAAGATCGGCGTCAATTTGCAACGCATAGGCAAAGCCTTGTGCCTCTGCCCAGGCCAAGCCGGTCTTCACCGCGGCGCCCTTGCCGCCGTTTAGCGGTCGCCAAACCACGGTGCAAAGCCCCTCGTCGACGAGGCCACTGGCGATCGCTTTGGCCTCTTCGCCGCTGCCGTCGTCGACGACGACCACGTCGCTTACGTGCTGCCGCACGGCGAGCACAACCTCGCGCAGGGTGCGCGGATTGTTATAAGTTGGGATAATGGCGCACGCGTTCACGGCGCCTCCTCGGTGGGCACGCAGGCGATCACCCCCGAAGCGACGACGTTGCCGACGCTCGTGGCCTCAAACGAAAACTCATCGCCCCGCCGCACGCCTGTGACTTGGATTTGCGCGCCGGGAAACACAGGCTGCACGAAGCGAATGCGGCGTAGGGCGCCTACCCTGCCGAGGCTGGGCGCTAGCAAGCGCACGGCGGGGAGCACCACGTATTGCAGCACGACGGCGCCCGCGAGCACCGGCAGCATCGGGAAATGTCCATCGAAGAAGGGTAGCTCGCGGCGAATGTCACAGGTGACCACGTCGCCTTGCAAGGACATTGGGACGCTCGGCGCGGCCGCGGCAGCGGTTCCACGATTGGAGGCGTCGGCCGGCGGTGCCTTGGCAAACATGGCGGCGAGCGCCGCGCGCGGCAGCTTGCCCACGGCGTCGCGTGGCAGGCGGTCGACAAAGACGATTTGCCTTGGCGCGAAGACCGGATCAAATTCGCGTCGCACCGCGGCCGTGACGCGTGGCTTGTCGCGCAGCTCGCCGGCAATCGCGTATTTGAGCCTGCCTTCCACGCCTGGCCGCGCGTCGTATAAAACCGCCGCGTCGCTAACGCCCGGAAGGCGGCGCAACAAGGCCTCCACCGCCGAAATCGCGACGCGCTTGCCGCCAATCTTGACAACGTCATCGCGACGCCCGAGATGCGCAAAGCTGCCATCAGCGTTCAATTCGAGACGATCCGCCAACACGTGGCGTCCGTTATCGCACCACGGCGACGTCACCGTGGTCATCTCATCGTCAGTACTCAGCACGACGCCAGGCAAGGCGCGCCACCTCGCCATCGGTGCGCTGCGCGTGGCAATCCCGCCGGTCTCGGTGGAACCGAGCACGTCGGTAAGCTGCCACCGATGCGCGCTCATCAGCGCGACATGAACCTCCATCGGCAGTGGCGCGCCGCTTGAAAAGACACGTAACCCCTTGGGCATGGCCACGCCCCGCATCGCGGCGAGATGCGGCGGGGTGCTGACCAAAACGTCGACACCGCCCGCAGCAATCGCCCCCGCCACCTCAGAGGGCAAGAACGCCTGCTGCGTAATGATCGCCGTGCCGCGGCGCAGCGGCGCCAAGACGCCAAACAACAGCCCATACAAGTGATGACCCGGCACCGTTGAAAGCAGCACCTTGGCGTCGTCCAAGAGCGCGGCGAGCACTCTCACCTCGGCGTAGAGCTGCGCCACTGATTTGTGCGACTGCGCGGCCTCGCCGGTGGTGCCCGAGGTTGAAAAGATCAGGCTTGCCCGCTCAGCTAGGTCGGCGACCTGCGACGCCGTTTCCGGCGTTGCGGCGGCCCCGCCGATCACATCCGGCACGTAGACGTCTTTGGCGCTGAAATGCTTGGCATCGACGACGTCGTGCAAAAAAAGGTCACAGCGTTCATAGGCGCGGCGGAGCGTCTGGGGCTGCGCGTTTGGCAAGAGTTGCACCGTGGCGCCAGATGCCCACGCGCCAAGCAGGCCGGGCACGAAGCTCACCAGGCTTCGGCAGGCCAAGGCCACGCGCGGCGGGTGGTCGATGCCGCTTGTTGCCGCGTCGAGCACGCCCGTGACCGACTGCGCTTGCGCGCGCAGCCCGGCCTGGGTCAGGCCTTGCGCGGGGCACCACAGGGCCGCCAAATCGTCCGCGAAAAAGTCATTGATGCGCATGACTAGTCCCCAGTCTCAAATGCTATGAGCCAGTATGCGCCGACCTGGTCGCTGAGGCCAAGGCACGCTGACCGAGTTTGGTGGTTCCAAATGAGGGAAGCGTAACGAAGGCATCGGCGACCAGGGCAAGTAGAGTGGCTCATGTTGTTTGAGACTGGGGACTAGACCCGGGGAGGGAACACGCGGCTTAGCGCCCAGTCAAGCGGATTGCGGCCGTAGTCGCGAAAGCGCCATTTGCGCACCACGTACTCAACGGCAAAGAGCAGGCCGACGAGCAAGTAGCTGATGACGCCGGCGTAGAGCAGCCACATCGTCATCGGTGCGGCCACGGCCAAGACGATGCCTATGCCGCCTATGATGATCATAAAAACGCCCCAGATCTTGGTGAGCGATCGACAATAGCTCACCTCGTCGGCGGGCAGGTTGGGCTTGCTGAGGCGTGCGAAATGTTCGACCAACGGGGTGCCGCGCAGCGAATGAAAGAACACGCCGGCGAAGGCAAAATTGGTTGCTGAAGGCAGCAGCAAAAACATGGTGCCGGAGTGGAGCAAGGTGCCGGCCACCGCAAACGCGGCGCCAATGGCAGGCAGCACCAGCGTCGCTCGTTTTTGCGCGGCGGGCGCGGCCATCCAAGCCGGCACCGCGCGAAGCACGATGAAGATCAGCAGCACGAGCCCCGCCATGGTCACGTCGCCGCGTGTAAGCGACCAGTACAAGACCCACGGGGAGGCGATCATCATGATCGTCGACACCACGCGCAAAAACGTCGTCGTGCGCATCTTACAAGCGCTCCATCGATCGATTTTCGATCGCGAGCTCGTAGCCAAACCACGGATTGCGCAGCGTAACGCGCGCGGCGTCGGTGCCGTCGCGACACAGCGCTGGGCCGCCCGAGGGCGTCGCATAGACGAACTCGACCGCGATCGGCTCGGCATACCCGGCGCGCGTAAACGTCCGGCGCACCAGGTCGCCGTCGCGCCAGCTTTCGACGACGCGCTCGTCGCCGACGTCGGCCGCAAGCTCGCCATCGCAGGCGCCAGAGGTTCGCGGCACGCGCGCGTAGAACACGCGCTGAATGTCGACGATCACGCCGCGCGGCGAGATCCGCATCGGCGGGCCCATGTAGCGCTCGTACACCACCTGCGTCGCGGATTGCTCGATGGTGAACGCGCGCGTATTCATCGGCCCAACGCCGACGACGAGCAGCGTCTCGCGATGTTTCTGCAACATGGCATTGAAGGCTTGTGGCGCGCCGGCGGCATCGCCGAGCGAACGCACTTCGATCGTTTGGGAGGCCGCAAGATCCGGATGCAGGTCCGCCGGTGCCTTGAGTTTGTACGGATATGCAGCGTCGTCGACGGCGATCACCATGCGCGACGGCGGCGCGCGGTGACAAGCGCCCAGCGCCAGCGCCGTGGCAAGCACCACGGTAACGAGCGGCATGCGCAGCGCCACCATAATGAGCGGGCACAGCAGCAATGCCAATGAGATGCCTAGCGCGACCGTGTAGCCCAGCGCCGCCATGCCATGATTTTCGCTAAAGCCAAGCAAGCCGAACGACAAGATCGTGGTGAGGGCGGCGACTAACATGCTTACTAGCGAGGTCGCGGCTTCGTCGACATCCGCGGCCTTATCGACCAAGAACACGCCAAAGTCGGTGGCCATCGCCAGCACGAGCAAGAGGGCAAGTAAGTGCAGAATGTGCAGCGCGATGCCCATGGCGGCGAGCATGCCAACGGTGGCCGCGATCGCGATGACCGCGGGCAACAGCGCCGCCAACGCCTTGGCCAGGCGGCGATAACGCGCCCAAAGCAACCCAAAAATCGCTAGGGCGCCAAGTAACGACGCCGTGATGATTTTCCCCCGCGCCGCCGCAAATACCGTCCGAATCTCATGGTCAGGTTTTGTAATGACGGCCGGTGCCCGGGCCTCGACGTGCGCACGCAACGCGGCCAAATCTCGCACGCCCCGCAAAGGCAGAATGACAAGATCACGGCGTAAAACCCCGCTCTGCACCCATTGCTGGCCCAACGGGGATCTCACAAAATCCGCATACGCAAGCCACGCTGGCGGTGCAGCGAGCGCCGCAAAATAGGGTGCGAATGCTTCGACCGAAAACTCAAGTTCGAGGAGCTTTGACTTCACCACGGGCACCGACTCCACCGCTGACTGATGTCGCACCTGTTGTTGTTCGTCGCTCGGCACAAACCGCGATACGTCGAGAAATCCATCGACAAGGCCAAGGGCGCGTGCGCCTGCAAGCGCGCTCGTCACAGTTTCGAGCTGTGCGGCGACGCCGCCTGCGCCTGCGGGCATCAAGGCGGCCAAGGCCTGGTCGTCGCCGGCACCATCCGCCAGGCGCGCGCGCACCGCTAGGTCTGCGTCCCGATGAGGACCGTTTGCCGCTGAGAGCAACGCAACATCATCGGTGAAGCGCGCGGACACGGCGCCCAGGCTGGCGATGCCAAGGCAGCCGGCGATCAGCAAGCCCCTCGCACCGCGCGACCACGGCAGCCGTCCGACGACCATGAGCAGGCGACGCGCCCAGCCGTGCAACCACGCCGCGGCCCTGGGTGGGCGATACGCGGCAGGCATCCACGCCGGCACCACAACGATGGTCACCAGCAACGACGCGGCGATCGCCGCCGCGGCGAACACCCCCATCTCGCGCAGCCCGGCCACGCCTGAAAAATAAAGGCCTGCAAATCCGAGCACGGTAGATATGCCGCCCATGAGCAGGCTGCGCCACACGCTTGCCATCGCCGCGCGCGCGCTGTGACCGGGGCTGAGTGCCACATGAGCGTAAAAATGCTCGACATAGTCGATGCCAACACCAAGCAAGGATGTGCCAAAGGCGATGGTGATGCCGTGGATCGAGCCAAATGAATAGTGGCACGCTAGCACGCCCGCAGCACAACCTACCCCCAGCGGCAACAGCGCGAGCGCCAGCAGGCGGAGATCGCGAAAAAGCAGCAGAAAGAGGAGCAAGATCCCCAACGTCGACACCAACCCAATTCGCGAGATATCGCGCTTTATTTGCGCTTCCGACGCAATCGCATACGGCGCCGCGCCGGCGAGCATAAGCGTCACGGCAGGGTGCGCGAGTTCCCACGCGCGCAGCTGGGCCACTAGCTCGCGTTGTGCCGGGGCGTCAAATGCCGAGGCGTATGTCGTCACAAACAAAAATGCGTGTCGCTGATCCGCGGTCACGAGCAATCCCTCGTAGCTGCCAAGCGTCGACGCTTGCGCTGCGTGCAGTGCCTGCAACGCGTCGGTCATCGAGCCGAGCGGATCAGCGGGCGCCAGCGCGGCATGCATGGCGCTTTCGGCGCCCGCGAGCTTGGCACTCAGCGCGCGGAGTCGGCGATCAATCTCGGGGGGCGCATAGGCCTCGGCTGCTAAATACATCCACGGCGGCTGCGCCCGCAGGTATTCCACAATGGCGTCCTGCTCCGCCGTCGTCACACCACTGCTTACGAGGCGGACGAGCGGCGACCGTTGCAATTGCAACTGTAGCTGGGCCGTGATGGCATGCAGCAGGTCGACGGCAGCGGCCTCATCAGGCGGCGGCGATGTAAGCGAAACGTCAATGATGAGCCGCTGCGCCGCATCGCTATGCCGCATCGCCGCCAAGACGACCGCCGACCGCGCCGCCGCCTCGCCACCACTTGGCGAGGGCATAAAGCGGGTGATGTCGGTGGTGATGACCAAGCGCGGCACGATTAGCGCGAACCAGGCCAAGATGCCAAGCACCACCGCCGCACCGAGCAAGCGCGGGCGCGTCACAACGGCCTCGACGCCGGCAGGCTAAACCACGCCTGCGCCGCGGCGTCGCTGATGGCTCCATTGATAACGACGTGATCAAACACCGTGCGAGCGTGATCGCCATTTGCCTCGTACACCTCGAGCGCATAGAGAGCGCTGCCATGGCCGACGATGGCGATGTTGCGCAGCATCTTCGCGAGCGAGGCGCGCTGCGGCGTCAGCGTAAGCATCCACCAGCCAGCGGTGTCGCCGCGCAGCTCAAGCCGAAACATGGTCGCCAGCCCCGGCCCATCGCCGCGTAGCAACATTGGAAACGCCGAGGCAATCGCGGCCACGTCCCGCGCCTGCGCCAACGAGGTGTGCCGCACCGAGGTACCGTCCCAGATGCTCAAGGTCTTGCTGGTCAACACGACCTTTTGTGGCGATGGCGCCAGCGTCTGCCGCGCCAAGCCGCGCTCGCGATCAAAAAAGATTTCACCGCTCGACAGCAACGGTTTAATCAGGAGCGTTATTTTCTTTGCCTCCGCGAACGTCGCGTGAAGGTTGCCGATGCCACGCAGCTGCGCGAATAATTTTGCCTGTGCGGCGGCGGGGAGCAGCGGCTGGGTACGCAAATTTGCCGGCGGCTGGGCCGCTGCCGGACCGGCATGCGCGGCGCTGACCAGCGACAACATCACAACGACGCCCGCCAGCAGCGCGGCAAGCGACCAAGCCGTGATGCGCGCCTGCTGCTTCATATAAACGACGTTCGTTACGGTAATCGCGTTTCGTTACGCCGCGGCGCGATTTGCCGCAATGTACGCCGCCAGCGCGGCCACCGAGGCGAACGCCTGTTTAACTTCAGGGCTGTTTTGTGCGAACTTGACGCCGTACTTGCGCTCGATCGCGGTTGCCAACTCGAGCACATCGATAGAATCCAGGCCCAGGCCCTCGCCAAAGAGGCTGCCGGTCACGTCGATGCTTGCGGGCGCCACGTCTTCTAGCTGCAGCGCCTCGACAATCAGGTGCTTGAGTTCGTCTTCGAGCGTCATAAGCCTACGTCTTATCTCAGTTCGCTGCGGCTGCCTACGATTGAGACGCTTGGCAGGGCTAAATATTCACGAAATTGCGCCTCTGCCGCGCGCGCCATTGCGCGGCTATTACCCTGAAATTGCTCAGGTTCAACCACAGTCGCCGGCCGAATTGCAAGCCGGCACACGCGGTCGGGGTGACGCCAAAATGGCAAGCCCTTGCTCAGCGCCGGCGGCGAAGCGGTCATGTGGAGATGAACCACCTCAACGGCGTTCTTACACGCGATCTCAAACGCCCCGCGATGAAAGGGTTGCAGGCCTCCCGGCGGTGAACGCGTGCCTTCGGGGAAGATTAAGACATCAAAGCCAAGCCGCAAGCGCTCGGCGCATTGCGCCAGCATGTCGTGATGCCCATGGAGGTCGGTCCCTGCGGCGACAAAGCCCGCGAGCCGCAGCACGCGCCCAACCAGCGCGCTATTGGCGTAGCTGCTCTTGGCGACGCAGATCACGTTGGGATAGGTCGCGATGATCGCGGTCATGTCAATTAACGTCGTGTGATTGGCCACCAAGATGCGGCCCCGAGTCGGCTCGGCAGGCGGCGGCAAGGGTCCTAGCGGCACCACATCTACCAACCGGCAAACCCGCATGTAGCCGTGGAACAAGCTAAAACAACGCCGAATTACCCGTTGGCAACGGCCCAGCTTTTGCGCGCGGGTACCGGGCCACAACCACACCATCGGTAAAGCCAGCCATGCGCACAGCACGGCGCCAAGCCAAAAAAAAGCAAAGGAGCTCAAGACGAGGAGGGCTCGTAAGGTGCGATACAGCGCGTAGACTGGCCACGGCAGGGTATCGCGCCAGGGAAAGCATAGCCGGTCAAGCGCCGGGTCTCGAGCCGCTCGCAAGGCGTCGCTGGCATAAGGCGCTAGGCCCGTAAGCGAGCCGACGGTCTCGCAACGCAGCGCCTTGGCGCGGCAGGCCTCAAGCAATTCGCGCAGCGCCTCCAAGGTGGGCGCCCGATCGGCTCCGCCACCCAGGCCGCATCCGTCGTGCAAGACCAAGATGGCGCCTGGTGCCAGGCTGCCGCGCAGGCGCCTCATGATCGCCTCGCTCGTGGTGCGCAATGAGTCGCGTCCCCGCGCGGTCCAGGAAATGCATTGCAACTGCGGTAGCGCCCGCAGGCCGTCGGCGACCAGGGGTGAGCGCAGGCCTTGCGGGGGTCGAAACAACAGCGGCGTCTTGCCGATTATTTCGCCGACGACGCGCACGGCCTCGACGATTTCGCGGTGAATATACGCGGCACGGCCAACGTGAAACCGTACGCGGTGGCTCATCGTGTGGGTGCCAATTTCGTGGCCCTCGGCGATGATGTGCTGCACGAGGGCTGGGTGCTCAGCCGCGCGCGAGCCAAGCACAAAAAACGTCGCCTTAGCGTCATAGGCTTTAAGCAGCGCGAGAATTTTCGGCGTTACCTCAGGATCAGGCCCGTCGTCGAACGTAAGCGCGATCGCGCCTGTATTGCCCTTGCCTCGCCACGCTACGGGCAAAAAGAATTGGCTACGCGGATGCGCGACGGCACGCACCAGCCACCACACCATCGCCGCCAACCCAACCCCCGCGGCCAACCATGCATAGGGCGCCGCCAGCAAATAAACACACGCCACCACCCATCCAAGCGCCGCGAGCTTTACGGCCGCGGCCTTGGCCAAGGCCACTCCCACGCTACAAGCCTCCGGCCACGGCGATGACCTGACCCGTCACATAGCTCGCCCGTTCCGACGCCAAGAATGCGACGACCTCGGCGACTTCTTGCGCCTGCCCCAGGCGCGCCATAGGAATCTGCGCAATGAGTTCGCTGACCGGCGCGCCCGCGATCATGTCGGTGTCGATAAGTCCCGGCGCCACCGCATTCACCGTGATGCCGCGCTTGGCGAATTCGAGCGCTAGCGACTTGGTGGCGCCGATAAGCCCCGCCTTCGCGGCGGCGTAATTTACCTGGCCGCGATTGCCGTGGACGCCCGAGATGCTGGTCATGTTGATGACGCGGCCCCAGCGACGTTTGGCCATCGCCATAATCAAGGGTTGCGTGACATTGTAAAAACCGTCGAGGCTGGTGCGAAGAACGTCGTGCCACGCCTGCGCCGAGAGCGCCGGAAAGAGGCCGTCAGCGATAATCCCGGCGTTGTTCACCACGACGTCGATGGGCGTAGACTCCAGCAGCACCCTTATCGCCGCCCCCGTCGCCGCTGAGTCTTTCACATCAAATGCCAAGACCTGCGCGCGCCGCCCTAGCGCTCGCACCTCGGCGGCCACGGCCTCCGCGGCCGCGACGCCTTGCACGCACGTCACCACCACGTCCAGGCCATCGCGTGCCAGCGTCCTTGCCACCGCGGCACCAATGCCGCGGCTGCCCCCGGTGACGAGCGCGGTGCGCGGGTTAGGCAGCGTCATGTTCGCTCCACCCTGGATCGACCAAGATCAAATGCATCGTCGCGCACGCTGCGCCACCGCGCCGCACCACGCATTCGAAGGCGCCCGACCGCTCATTGCCCGAGACGTGCGTGGCGGTGACCTGCAAGATGTCGCCTACCGCGAATGACTCAACGTCGAACCGCGCCTCGCGGCAACTCGCCAAAAATCCAATGACCGGGGTCTTGGCGTGGATGCTGACATAGACCGCCGCGGCTTGCGCCGCGATTTCAATCGTGGCCAATGCGCCCACCGCGCCGCCTTCAAGAAAAATAAAGTCGTCATCAATGGTGCATTGACAGGTAACCGCCTCGGACGTTTCGCTCACCAACGCATCCAACAAGACCATGCGACCGCGCTGCGGCAGATATCGCGCCATCGCGTGGCGATGCGCCTGCAGATTCATGACGCCACCTGCGTGGAAACGTGCGCTACGATATCAAAGCCATCTCGCAAGGAACCGAGCGCAACCTGCCCTGGCTGCCGCGCTTTCACCAGCGCCGCCAACGCCGCGCCCGCGGCTAAGGCGTCGGCCTGGGTAATGACGTACGTCGCGGCGCGTTCAGCGAGCGACAACATGCCGAGCGAGGCCAGTCCCGAACTCGTAAGCGCCGTCGCATCGCCGAGCAACAAGGCCACGGCCCTGCCATCGCTGTCGGCGTCGCCACCAAACACGACGGGCACGGGCTCGTCGGCGTAACTCACCAAGACGACGCCCGCGCGCTCTTGCGCCGTGAGCACCGCCTCCACCATGCCGGCCGCAAATGACGACGCGCCGCTGGTGATGGTCGTCGTGGGCTCGCGACGGCCTGCCGCGATCGAGTATACGCCCGACGGCGAATTGTGCACGCTCAGGGCAAAGCGAGCCGAGCTTACCGCCTGGTGCTCGCGAATATCGCCGATGATATCGGCTGCGGTCTGCACCTCGCCGTGATTACTGCAAAACACCGATCCGCACGCCACCTCGCGCGGCAGCCCCGCCGTTGCCTGTTGGCAAACCTCGACATGCATTTGCATGACCAGACTGGTGAATCGGCGCGCGCGCCCGACCAACAAGGCGAAGGCTGGTTTGTGTGGCCCCGTGCGCGGGCCGCCCGCCGTCGAGGTCCCGTGCGCCGTCGAAAAATATCCCACGCCGAGCACGTGCAAGGGCGTCCCCAGCGCGAGGCTCATCGCAAGGCCTCACCGTTGGGTGGCACGGCGACCGATATGACGGCCGTGCAATTGTTGCCGCCAAAGGCAAATGAGTTCACCAATACATGACGAAGCGCCCGCCGCTGCGCTTGATGGACGATCGTCAAACCAAGGCTTTCGTCAACCGGCATGGCGCGCGGCGTAGGCAGGCAGGTCTGCCGCCGCAGCGATTCGATGGCGAGCACCAGCGAGGTCAGGCCCGCAGCGCCGAGCGTGTGCCCGGTCAGCGCCTTCGTGCCCGACACTGGGGCGCCGGGACATAACGTGCGAATGGCTAGGCTTTCCATCGCGTCGTTTTGCTGGGTGCCGGTACCATGCGCCGATACGTAATCTATGTCGCCGGCAACGAGCCCTGCATTGGCGATGGCTTCGGCCATGCTCGCAATGGCACCTTTGGCCTCCGGATCGGGACTCGAGGGATGAAAGGCATCTGCGCTCTCGCCAAGACCGGCCAGCACGCAAAGCGTTTCCGCGCGGGGGGCCTCGCGCTCGATCAAAATATAGGCGGACCCCTCGCCAATGGTAATCCCGGCGCGCTCCGCAGAAAATGGTCGGGTCGGCGACGACGATAAGATTCCCAGGCTGTTAAAACCCATGAGCGTGGTGCGGCACAGTGAATCGGCGCAGCCGACCACCACCGCATCTGCTAGACCGGCCTCGATCAACCGCAACGCCGATTTTGCGGCCTTGAGGCTAGAAGAACACGCCGTCGACACCGCAAAGCGATAGCCGCTAATACCCCAATAGGCCGCGATCGCGTCGCTCGTGGCGTTCATTGCGTGGTCGGCATACAAACCCGCACGACTCGGCGACGCCCCCTGCTCGCCCGTTGCCAACAGCGCCTGCTCGGTCTGCTCGAGGCCGCCGGTCGAGCTCGCAAAAATGTAGCCAACGCGCGCCGCCCCCCATCTCGCCACGGCGCGCGTCACGGCCGGCGCGATGGCGATCACGGACGGCAGCGCGACCTGCATCACCCTCGTGCGCGCGCCGCCGATGACAACGCCATCCGTGGCGGTCAAATCGCGCATGGCGCCAACCGGCGCCGAAAATGGCAAATCCGCAAAGACGCTGCTATCTGAAAAACAGTCGGCCCCTGCGGCGGCATTTTCTGCCACCTGCCCCATGACATTTCCCAGGCAGTTGGCAAGCGCCGCCCCCGTGATGGGCCGCCCGTACATCACCCCGCCACACTGTTCGCGGCGTCACGCCCCGCACCGCGTTCAAGAATTTTCACAATGCGCGCGACGCGCGCCACCTCGGCATCGTGATTGGCGACAAAGGGATTGCTGGTATCCCACACGTAACCCGCAAGCACCGAGCAAATCTTGCGTTGGATATCTAGATTGGGCTCTTTGGCGAAAAAGAGCGTCTCGAGCGTGCCGTCGTACCAACGATTGACATACGTGCGAAACGTATCGACGCCCTGCTGGACGACTTTAGTGTATTGCTGCTGCCAGTCGACAGCCTTGCCCGCGAGCTTATCGATGACGAGCCCACTTGCGAGATGAGACGAGACCGTGGCAAACATCACGCCCGAGGAAAAGATCGGATCAAGAAACTCAGTCACATTGCCAGTCAACACAAACCCTGGACCAAAAAATGTGTCGGTGGTCGCTGACCACGCCTGCAGCGACTTCGGCTCCCACACGTGTGGCTGGTCAGCAAATCGACCCGCCAGGTAAGGGTGCGCGCCGAGCAGCCCGCGAAACTGCTCGGTCACGCTTTCGCCGAACTGATCAAAATACTCAATCGCGCCGACAATACCGACTGAGGTGATGCCATTAGAAAACGGAATCACCCACACCCATACGCCCGGCGCCATGCATAGAATGACGATGCGATTGGGCTCGTCGAACGCGAGCCGCTTGGGATCTTGCATGTGCGCAAACACCGCCTTGCGCGGCTCCAGCGTCGAGGGTCGGTCGAGCCCGCGCAGCCGTGGAATCACGCGCCCGTAGCCGCTGGCATCGATGATGAACTTGGCGTTGATGGTCGCAATCGAGCCATCCGGCCGCTCGATTGTTGTGGTCGAGCTCTCGTCGGCGTGAAAATCGATCGCTTGTACCGTCGTGCGAAACGCCACCGGCACGCCGCGCCGCGCGACTTCCTCGATAAGCGCCAAATCAAACTCGGCGCGCGGCACCTGCCACGTCCACTTCCAGCCGTCGGTGAATTGCTCTGAAAAATTAAAATCCGAGACGGCGTCGCCCTTGATAAATTTGGCGCCAAATTTCTCCTGGAATCCCTTCGCTTTTATGCAGTCGAGCAGCCCCGCATCCTGCAGCACTTCCATGCAGCGCGGCAGCAGGCTCTCGCCAATAACAAAGCGCGGAAATTGCTCGCGCTCAACCACCGCAACCGACAGCCCAGTCTTGTGCACCATGGCGGCCGCCACCGAGCCCGCAGGCCCGGCGCCGATTACCAAGACGTCTACGGCTGAGGGACTTGCAGGCACGGCACGGTTTATCATAGTTGCACCTGCTTCAGAACCGTCATCCCAGGCGTTCCGGGCAGAGCGTTTCCGCCACCCAACTGGCATCGGCCCCTTCCCTCCGACATGTGACGCCGATTCCCAGTCCGAGATTCATTCGGGGTGTCCGAACTCACCCGCCGGAAGCAGAATATATTAACTAAATAGCTTAAATTATTAAGTATTCATCTTGCGATGGCGTGCAATTTAATTGCGCTCAACTGGCACGACCGTGCCGCCAACGCTGAGAATTGAAAATTGCAAATTTGGCAGAGGCTCGGTGGCTCGTTTCGCGATCACCCACATCGCATCTCCATACCAATATATGTCGACGAGCGAGAGCGCCCCTTCTTGACAGTCCCAGTGGACGTCGGCTGTTTCGTCGGCGCAGATTTGCGCGGAATCTCCGCCTTGCGAACACAGACTCCAAAACTGCGCGGGGTCCGCGGCGCCGCCTGAACAAGTGCTCGGAGCCACCGACCAAGTGAGCTCCGGAAGGAGACAATGGTCTGTAAAGACAGCATCCGAACTCTGGCACCATGAGATGGCGTGCGGCACGTGCAGGTCGATCTCAATGCCCGCGTCCGTCAATGCTGCGGCGCTATCTGCCAGCACTTGCGCCTCGAGCGCGGTGAGCTCTTCTTCGGATCCCGGGCCACCGGCTGGGTTGCCGGTGAGATTTCGCTGAAAAACAAACCCGTCCCAATCTGCCTCATAAATGATTAGGTTCACAAACGAGACAAAGCTCGACGGACCAAAATGCGAATACAGCACGGCGAGTTTATGCCCGTCGCTCGAAGCGCCGATCAGCTGATAGCGCTGAAACTCACGCGGATCGCCGCGATCGCCTTGCGTGGCATGCGCCACCGGTTCACAGCTCGTTGGCAGCTCGCACACCGGATAGGATGCCGCGACCGGCATGGGTTCGGTGCTGCCCGAGCAGCCATAAAGCACCACGCCAAGGACGGGAGCAATGGCAGAAATACGCTGCGGCTTCATATGATTTCCTTTGTGTCGCTTGCTGGCTTAGGTTCTCAATACGACTTGGCGAGCATTCAATTTGCCTCCGGCCCTTCGCACACTTTAGGTGTTGGCGTACCGCGTCCGTAGACGAGGTGCGTTTCCCCGTCTTGGTAAGAAAGAAACGCCGCATGAAGCCGGCCTTGCGCATCGATTGCCAACGATGGCCACGAAAGCGCGCCAAATTCCTGCGGAACCTCTACCTCCTCGGTCAACCATTCGCCCGCCGCTGGTCCGTAGCTAAGCGTCATGGTGCCGTGCTCAATCTGCGTCGCGACCGCAAACGCTTCATCGTTGGCATCAACCGCGAGCGACGTGTGACACGCGCCGATATCGGCCATCTGCCTCACGCTCCAATGTTCGCCGTCCCATACGGCGCGATACACGCCGTCCACCTCGACCTCGGCCTCGTTTTCGTAGTTGCCGCCAAACACCGCGAGCCAGCCATCGTTGCTGGTGCTGGCAAGATGCACGTCAAGCGCCTCAAATCCGGTCGACGGTTCAATGATGGTGGACAGCACAGGCTCGCCGCCATCGGCAAGGGTGACAAAGGACAAATCACCCTTGGTGGCGCCCTGGCCGTCCGTAAACGCGTAGACAATGCCCGTGGTTGTGCCATGACGTGCAACGTCCAACGACGTCGGCGTCGACAAGGTGCCGCCACGATTGACGAGTTCGCGCGTCTCAGAGCTAGCGTGTTCCACCGTCGTAAATAGCAGCGGCGTTGGGCTGGTTAGCGCGTTGTAGCCATCCGCATGCGCAACCTGGAGCGTGTCGCCAACCGAGATAATGCCTGGGATATTGCCAATTCTAGCGGTTTCACTCTGGATATTCTTCATGGTCCAAATGTCACCGCCTTGGGTTGCGATGCGTAAATAGCCTTCTTCCGCCTGATGAAACGCCGCATAAACGAGACCATCGTCGCCCACCACAAGATCGGTCTTGTCACCATAGCTGCCGGTAAATGATAATTGTTCAGGCTTCCACATGCCGATATCGAAGAGCTTGGTAGCGCCCATCATGTCGCCGAGTGGACCCGTAGCTCGAATGCTGGAGATCCAGATCCTGTCAGCCGTCACCGCGATGCTTGCGCCGTATCCAGAAATCGGGCTTTGATCGACGCGGTCGAATTCCCAACTCCACTGCTTACACGCCCCCGCCGGCGCATTCGGGTCCGGCGCGGTATCAGAATTCTGACAGCCCGTCTGCCACAGCAACGCGCAAGGTATTGCGATCATTAGAGATTCCAGGTTGGACCCAAATACTTGCTTATTCATGGTCCGTCCAATTGCAAAATAGAAGCCAAATTTTGCAATTAGAGACCAGCCAATGTGATTTAGGCTCGCTCTCTAATGGTCGAACCGGTGACGGCAAGACCACTGATTCGCGCTGGTGAGGCTCTCAAAAAACTGAGACCGCCGTATCGCGAAGGATCCGATCCGCGGGCAACACGCGCCAGAAGTTCCCGCGCGAGGAAATATACCCTGTCAAGCGCCAACAGAAGTTGACCCTATCGCGCCACTAATCTTGACCCACCCCCTTGGTTAGATTGGATTGGTGGTCGCCCAGGAGGCCGGCCCGTTTTTTCTGACGCAGCCGATAGCTGTCGCCGCGGATGATCAAGGCGTGGCTGTGGTGGAGCACGCGGTCAAGTACGGCGGTGGCAATGGTATCGTCGCCGAAGACGGCGCCCCAGTGGCTGATGGGTTGGTTGGTGGTGATGAGTAGGCTGCCTTTTTCGTACCTCCTGGAAACGAGCTGGAAGAAGAGATGCGCGGTGTGTTTTTCAAGCGGCAAGTAGCCAAGCTCGTCGATGACCAACAGCTTGGGCTTGGCGTAGAAGGCGATTTGCTCGGGGAGCTTGGCGTCGCTGTGGGCCCGGGCGAGGCTGGCGAGCAGCGCGGTGGCCGTGACAAACAAGACCGAGTGCCCCGCCTCGACGCAAGCGC
This sequence comes from Myxococcales bacterium, assembly GCA_016716835.1. NCBI lineage: Bacteria > Pseudomonadati > Myxococcota > Myxococcia > Myxococcales > Myxococcales bacterium. Next base: position 2,561,205 of record JADJUW010000001.1, read on the forward strand.
GGCCGAGGGCGATGCCGAGATGCGTCTTGCCGACGCCCGGTGGCCCAAAGAGCAAGACATTCTCGGCGCTCGCGACAAAGCGCCCCGTCGCCAGCTCGCGGACGAGCTTGGCGTCGACCGACGGTTGGAATTTGAAGTCGAAGTCCGCGAGCGTCTTGACCGTCGGAAAGTGAGCGATCTGAATGCCCATGGTGACACGCTTCTTTTGCTTGGCCTCGGTCTCTTCGGTGAGCAGCTGATCGAGAAACGCGAGATACGTCGGCTCGCTGCGCGCCGCCGCGGCCAAGATGGCGTCCAGGCGTTGCGCAATCGCGCCAAGCCGAAGCGTTTGCAGGCGCGCCGCGACGCGCGCATGCACGAGGTCACTCATGGCGCGCCTCCAATCGCGGCCGCATAAATATCGAGGCTGCGGCCTATCGGTGACACGTGGGGCGCGTCAGCGTAGTGATGCTGCGTGCGAAACAGGCCCGCAAAATGCGCGGGCTGGGTGTGGCGCGCGTACGGCTCGTGGCCGCGCGGATGCCGCGCAATCTCATGGGAGCCCTCAAAAATCGCAACCTCGTCATCGCCGACTAGGACCTCGACCGTGCGCTTGACGAAGGCATGCGGCACGCTATAGCGAATCGTATCCACATCGACGAAGCAGTCATTGGCGACGCGACGCTCAAGGCGCCGCTGACGGATTGGCAGTGCGCGTGGCAAGGGCCGCAGCGCCGCGGCCTCCACCTCCGCGAAGCGATCTGCTGGCCGCGCCCTCGTGGTGCCATGGATGCGCTGATCTGCGAGCGCCATCCACTGCACCAGATGTGCCTGCAGCGCGGCAAACGACGCGAAGCTCTGGCCCGCGAGGCCATTGCGCTTGACGTAGCCAACCCCTGACTCGGTCTTGCCCTTGGTGCGCGCGCGATACGGCTTGCACACGCTGACGGCGACGCCAAAATCACGACAGAAGCTCGCAAACGCCGGGTGGACTTGCACGCCGCCGTCCGCACCGGGCCGCCGCAGCACGAGCGCGCCGGCGCGATCAATCAAGATGCTTTGGGTGACGCCGCCAAACGCCGTAAACGCCCCCGCGAGCCCTTCGCGCCAATCATCTTGGCGCTGCGCGAGGGAGGCTCGGACAAAAATTCGGCGCGAGTAGCCCAGCACCGCGACAAATAAATGGACGCGCGTGCGCTGGCCGCCGATCAAGACGGTCTTCTCACCGAAGTCAATTTGCAACTGCGCACCGGGCGCCGTCTCAAACCGCACCGTCGCCAGCGCCGCTGCGGCCTGCGCTTGGCGGTGGGGCGCCAAGCGGCGCTGCAGCGTCCGCAATGACACCAGTGTGCCCGCCTCCGCCATCAGCCGCTGCACCACCACCGTATTGCCGGCGGCCTCCGCGCGCAAAAGCGCCGTCGCCTGCGCCAAGGCTTCGTCGTCGAGCTTGCGCGCACGCGGGCGCCTTTGCACCGCGGCACCGTCGCCGCCGCGCAGGTAGCGCTTGACGCTGTTTTTTGGCCACGCCGACCTCGGCGGCGATGCGCCGGGCGCCCCACTTCAAGGCGGCAAGCGTGCGGATTTGCCTTACTATTTCCGGATCTATCATCGGGATGCTCAGCATCCCGCCGTTTCCATGTGCTTCAACTGTCATGTGCCCTCCGTCATTTGCATGTCGGGAGGGGGTCAGTTTTAGTGGCGCCAATGGGTCAGTTTACGTGGCGCCTGACATACCCTGCCATAAGGCATCCCAACGCGCCGGGCGAGGAATCGAGCTCTTTGATGAGCGCTGATTCCATTTGAGCGCAAGCGCTATTTCAAGGCTTTGAGCGTAAGCAACAAGTTATAACGCTGAGGTCGAAACGTAAGCAGCCGCCACAGTGGATCACCAAGCAACCTGAAGGGGCGCCCGAATTTAACCGGGAAGAGCAACTGTGCCGACACAATCTCAAACCCTTGCGAGGTGACAAATTTTTCGAACTCGGCCTGGTTCCACTCGCGAACGTGATACTTGTTGGAGCAACCTTGTGCGGACTTGCCTCGCGTTAGGTCCCGCTCGGGCGTTGAAACCATAATGACACCGTCGTCGCTTACCAGCGCCCGCAGACTGGCGAGCAGGATCTCCGGCTTTTCAACGTGCTCAATGACGTCAGAACAATTCACGATGTCAAATTTGGCGCCGGACCACACCACGGGCTCATTTAGATTCACCTGATGAAATTCGCGGCCCGCATGGCGCTTTTTGCAAAATCGAATCGCGCTGGCTTGATCGAAACCAACCACCGTGGTGTCTGGCAAAGATTTCGCAACTTCCATCAACTTGAGCGCCGAGCCGCAGCCAACGTCGGCGACGCGGGCAGCCTTGCGTGCGGCGGCGGCCTTGGCTAGCGCCTTGTAGACCGGCCATTGGTAGCTTGCCGACCCCTGCAAGTGATCTTCAATCTCCCAATACGCATTTGCCTCGGGAGAGTCCTCGTCAAACGAAATCACGGGGTTCGCTTGGTATCCGTCCTTGATGAAGTAATTTGAGGTCATAGGCGAGGCGCATAGTGCCAGACTGGGGCCGCATTTGTCACCCGCGAAAATCGCCAGATCGCGCGCTGGCGCCGCCGGTTCCGCCCTTTTCCACAGTTTGCATACAGTGACCAAACGCAGGTGTGCTACTAGCAGGCTGGGTAATCATGCCGGGCGCCTATTCTGCCACTGAACGACCTCCAGTTTCTGTCGTCGTTCGGTCGTATAATCGCCTAGATGCCCTCGTGGAGCTAATTCCGATTATTCTGGGTCAAACCTTCACCAAGTTTGAATTAGTGGTGGTGGAGCAGTCGACGCAGAAATCGCCCGAGCAAATCGCAAAGCTGGCCGCGCTCGTACGCGATCCACGGATTCGCGTTTTCCCGTTTCCGCCGCTGGGCGGACCGCGTTCGCGCAATGAAAGCGCTCGCGTTGCCCGCGGCGATATTATCGTGTTCATCGATGACGATGATATTCCGGGTTCAGAGCGTTGGCTTCAATCGCTGCTGGCTCCGCTAAATGACCCCCATTGCTTAGCGGTTACCGGCGGCGATAGACTCGAAGGAGAACTCGAGTCGGAGCGCCCGTATTTCAATCCCGACAAGGCGGAACGCCGCGTGATGTCGCTCAACTTCCTCGGTTGGCAACGGGTGCATTCACGCGCGCGGGTGCGGAAGCGCGTGACGACCTTGCGTGGCGGCAACATCGCCGTGCGGCGCACAACCCTCGAGCGCTTCGGGCTATGGGACGAATGTACTCCCGTCGAAGACGACGTCTCCATCGCCTATCGAATTATCAAGGCCAAAGCGCCGGAGGAGTATCTCTACTTCGATGGGTTCGCCTATCAGATTCGCCGCTTCGATGTGCCGGGCGGCATGGCGAAACGCAAAAGCTCGAGCCGTCAGTATTCATACAAGCTCTTCCAGTTTTTTCACAATGTCGTCGCGCACTACTTCCCCTGGCGGTTCGTGCTGCTGTACCCCGCGTATATCTATTTGAATGCCTTCCAGACCATCGATTGGATCTGGGGCGACACTGGTGATCGAAACACCACGACCGCAAAGGCCGCGGCAACTTGCTGGACCATCATCGCAACGGTGCCGCGTCATGTGTGGTGGTTATTGCGCTGGGGGAAACAACGGATTTTTGGCGCGCCGCTTGAGTACGCGCCGTCGATCCAGCACACGCCAACAACCATCGAGGCCATCGCGCGATGGGAAGCGCAGCAAACGACTCGTGCCGCCTAAGCGCGCCGAGCCCTAAGATCATCAGCCCCTTTCGTGATGCCACCCAAGGAGATGCG